>JANYGV010000103.1 GCA_025359285.1 Burkholderiales bacterium | reverse complement strand
TTTTAAGGAGATTGGAATGATGAAATTCGTGGCGTTGGTCAGGCTAGGCACTCATTCATTTTTGCGTTCGTCATCTTGTATTTTTATCGCTTCCGCCGTGTTGTTGGCGGCGCATCCGGGCGTTACTGTCGCGGCTCCAGTAGCGTCCGCCAGCGCCAAGGTATTGGCGAAATATCATGACAACACCGGCCGCGATGATCTCCTCGATGGCGGCATAAAAATGATTCCCATCACCACGCCCAAAGGCACCTTCAAGGTTTGGACTAAACGCACTGGCAACAATCCTACCGTTAAAGTTTTGCTGCTGCATGGCGGCCCCGGCATGACGCATGAATATCTGGAGGCGCTCGATAGCTATTTTCCCGGCGCAGGCGTCGAATATTATTACTACGACCAGCTCGGTTCGTATTACAGCGATCAACCAAACGAGCCTGACCTATGGGAATTGCCGCGCTTTGTTGAAGAAGTCGAGCAGGTGCGCAAAGCCCTGAAGCTCGATAACAGCAATTTCTATTTGCTCGGTCAATCTTGGGGTGGCGTGCTGGCCATTGAGTACGCGCTGAAATATCAGCAAAATTTGAAAGGCCTCATCATTTCCAACATGATGGCCAGTATTCCCGCTTACAACGTTTATGCCGAAAAGGTGCTGATGCCGGCCATGGATCAAAAAGTATTAGCGGAAATCAAAGCCATTGAAGCCAAGGGCGATTATCAGAATCCGCGTTATATGGAATTGCTGATCCCCAATCATTATGTTTTTCACCTGCTGCGGATGCCGGTCGAGGCATGGCCCGACGGCGTGAACCGCGCCTTCAAGCACGTCAATCAAGCGGTCTATATTCCGATGCAAGGCCCCAGTGAACTTGGCGCGAGCGGCAAACTATTAAATTGGGATCGCACCGCAGATTTGCCGAAGATCAAAGTGCCCACGCTCGTGATCGGTGCCGAGCACGACACGATGGACCCGAAGCATATGAAATGGATGGCTGGCGCGGTCGCGAAGGGTCGCTATCTTTACTGTCCTAAGGGCAGCCATTTGGCGCTCTACGATGATCAAAAAACCTACACCGATGGCCTGCTTAAATTTTTGTTCGATGTAGATTTGCGCAAGTTTTGAGCCGAATAATTCAGCCCGCAGACGGCTAAAAATACTTGTTGGTAATTTCGCGCACCGCCTCCACCGTCAGCGGCTTGGTGACATGCTGTCGAATCTCCGTCAGCGCTTGCGAGCGCTGGATGTCGCGTTGCGATGGGGTGGGCGGCAGCATCACGACGGTGATAGGGCGCGCCGGGCTTTTTATTTTTTGATAGGCCTCGACAAACTCAAAGCCGGTCATTCTGGGCATGTTGACATCCAGATAAATCAGATCAATTTCGGGCAAATCCGGGTTGGCCAGATACTCCAGCGCGGCATCGGCTGATTCAATGGCGACGATCTCCTGCGCAACATCGGCTTTGCGCAAAATATATTCGTGATAAAAATTATCGGTTTTGCTGTCATCAATCAGCATGACGCGGATGATTTTTTTATGAGATGGCCTCATATTCTGCGCGATACGACACGGCTCTGTTCGCATTACCGTCCATATCTCTGCGCGGGTTTTTCGCGATGGTAACAAAAAATTCGCTGCCGACGCCTTTGGTTAACGTAATCCATGCGCGCCCGCCATGCATTTCGGCGATGCGCTTGACCATGGCCAGCCCGAGTCCGGTGCCGGCATATTCACGCGGTGAATTCAAACGACGGAATGGTTGGAAGAGGCTCGCCAAATATGCGTCATCAATGCTAATGCTAATGCCAATGCCATTGTCCTTGACCGATATTTCCCATTCGTCCTCATGGGATTTGCATAGGATTTCAACCTGCGGCGGCACGCCGGGACGATGGAATTTGGTCGCATGGGTAATCAAATTCTGCAACAGCAGATAGATCGACGACGCTCACGCCTTGACCATCGGCCACGCGGACACATTGATGTCTGAGTCGTTGCGTTTGATAGTATCCGACAGGTCAGACAACACATGATCCGCCACTTCATTCAGATCGCAATCGTCCATCGACGGCTCGATTTTATCCAGCTGCACATACTGGATCAGCCCGTCGAGCAGATTGTGCATGCGGCCTGTGCCGGACGAAATGAACTCCAGAAATTTTTGCGCGGTCGGGCTTAATTCAGCGGTGAAATCATCTTTTAACGCGGTTGAAAAATTAAGGATGGTATTCGGCGGTTCGCGCAGATCGCGGGACAGCGCGTCGATAAACTGCTGCTGGCTGTCGGTGAATTCTCGCAGCTTTTTAACCGTCGCTTGCAAGGTTTTTTCAGTGCGTCGTGAATCCTCGACGTCGTGAAGCACCACCATGCCGATGATTGCGTTTTTTCGGTCACGCGCTGGAAAGTAGCTCACATTGATCGAGCGTCGGCCTTTACCGGGGAAATCGAATTTACTGTCGTAGGTCACAATCTCGTCCGACAGGCAGTGGCTCGGTCGCGATGTCAGTCGGTCGAAACTCGCCACGCCGGCCAATTCCAGCACCGACAGCCCGATAATTTCGTGGGGCTCTTTTTGCCAGTAATCGAGATAGGTTTTATTGACGAAGCGATAAACATAATCCCGCCCGATAAACGCCTTCAGGTCGATACTGGCCTTAAGCATCGCGTTGCGCTGATCAATATCCAAATCCTTCAAGTTCAGCAAATCGTTGACAGACTCGCGCGCCAGAATTACCTTTTTCCGCAGCTCAAGCTGCGCCACCACCTGAATTGCCCTCGCCCGTCATTAGCGGCGAACCTGCGTAAAAGCGAATCGCCGAGTGGCCAGCGACTAACGGGTCGTCGGCAAAGCGGATGTCAATCAGCGTATCGGGCGCCTCCATCACCTCATTCGGCTGGTGGATGGCATCGGCGCATAACGCCACACCGCGCGGCGTTTCTAAAACATCAAGGCCGACACTGGCTTTAAACCGCAGGCGGCTGCTATTCATCAGCGAAATCAAGAAACCGGTCGGCCCGAAAGCACGGTGGCAAAAATTTAGCCCTACGTCGGCGATGGCGGGGAAGTCCGCAGGGAGGGTGAAAGCTAAAGAGGCGGCAAAAGCATAACGGAGAGTCGGACGATTTAGAATTAAACTCTAATGTCGGCGGGTGTTTTGAGGCATTTATCGGTCGAGGCAGCCGTCAATGCTAGGGTTTCATTTTTTATATTAAGTGGGGCTGACAACGCCTCTGTTGGTAAGGCGACGGTTTTTCACTTGGCGGTTCGACATTGAAATGAATGCGCAATGTTTACGCGGATGTTGCGAGGAAGTTCATTCCGCGATCAACCAACTCGGGCTATGTTGCCACCTGTCGCGTAGAAATCATGTACAGACTAAACAGCACCAGTGCCCAGAACAATGCGCCAATGGCCATCCACACATAGTTCGCCGCGGTAAACCTGCTGTTTGATTCGCCTTCAGGATCGCGACATGCAACATTGATCGCGAGCTGAGTTTGCCACATCGCCCAGCCCCAAATCGGCATCACTACAATGCCCAGCATGTCAGTGAAGGGTGAGCCAATTTCGCGCATCGACATTCGATCTGACGCGTTGCCGATAATGGCGAAAACGACAAATACGAGCGCGCATGAACTGGGCGACCAGCAATGGGTGAGCTGTTGTGACTTAATGCGCCGATCAACGATTTTGTTCAATGAATGTGCGAAAAAAATATTGAAAATCGCGCGCGGTATTGGCCACATGTCGCCGTTCGTCTGGATTTTATAAAGCCTCCAGTTTCGGTAGAACCAGTACATCTGATACAGCTCTAGCGTGGCGATCAGTAGGACCCAAAATTTTTTCGTGGACACGATGTAGAGCGGCGCATCTTCTGATGTTGGCGGACTGAGCTCAGCTTGCGGTGCAGCGTAGGGATTGGATTCCATGGTTAATAATTTAATAGAGGCGAATTTGTCTGCAAGCGTGGTGAAGACGGTGGAGGGTAGCGGATAATAAATTTGTGCTGGGGATAGCATGAGGTACATCTGGAATATGGCGACTTTTATAGCGGAAATTAAATGAATGACGAGAATAGGCTGGCTTCTTCCGGCAAAAAGGCTCGGAGATATCCGTTAATGCTATGGTTTGTCTTTCTGGTGGATAGCGCTGTAAGTGATGATGCGTTTATTCAACCCGAAGCGGGGTCTGCATAATGCTAATAGATATCTGCGGTATATTTCCGTCCATAAACGCAAGCTAATCAATACCTCATCTCCCCACCAGTAAGATTTCGACTCCACGAAACTTTTCTTCAGGATTATTTGTATGGCGCAGCCTTTTCCGTTTTCAGCGATCGTCGGTCAGGACGAGATGAAACTTGCGTTGACGATTGCTGCAGTTGACCCCACCATTGGTGGCGTGTTAGTGTTTGGCGACCGGGGTACGGGGAAATCAACCGCGGTGCGGGCGCTGGCGACTTTGCTGCCGAAGATGCGCGCGGTGATGGGTTGTAGCTATGGCTGCGACCCCGCAGCAGTTGCTACCGGCGCTGCAGCGTGCGAACACTGTGCGGCGCTGAAGGCCGGCGGCGGCACGATAAAAAGTCATCTTGTTCCGGTGCCGGTGGTGGATTTGCCGCTGGGCGCGACGGAAGATCGGGTGATTGGTGCGCTCGATTTGGAAAGCGCTTTGACCAAGGGACAAAAAGTTTTTGAGCCGGGATTACTGGCGCGCGCGAATCGCGGATTTTTGTATGTGGATGAAGTTAATCTGCTGGAAGATCATCTGGTGGATTTGCTAATTGATGTGGCCGCGTCTGGCGAAAACGTGATTGAGCGCGAGGGCCTGAGCGTGCGGCATCCGGCGCGTTTCGTACTCGTCGGCAGTGGCAATCCGGAAGAGGGCGAGCTCAGACCACAATTGCTGGATCGCTTTGGATTGTCGGTGGAAGTCAAAACGCCGACTAATCTGGATGAGCGCATTGATGTGGTGCGGCGTCGTGATGAATTTGACCGCGACCCGGCCGCGTTCCAGGAAAAATGGCATAAAGAAGATGACAAGCTAAAGCGCAAAATTGTCGCCGCACGGCAACGATTGGCGTCGGTGGTCGTGCCCGATGCGGCGCTGCGGTTGGCCGCGCAGCTGTGTATGAAATTGGGCACCGATGGCTTGCGCGGCGAGCTGACGCTGATGCGGGCGGCGCGCGCCTATGCGAGTTTGATCGGCGATACGCTGGTGACGGATGTTCATTTTGGTCGCATTGCCGCGCCGACACTGCGCCACCGCTTGCGCCGCGATCCGCTGGATGAAGCGGGTTCGACGGTGCGTGTGGAGCGTGCGATTGAAGAAGTGTTGGGGCCCGGTTTAAACGCGATCAAGACAGCGGCTTAACGTGTCACGATCGGTGTGACGATGGATCAAGACGCTAATAACAGTAAGCCCCGTGCCGCGTGGGAAGACGCGCTCGTCGCGGCTGCATTGCTGGCGGTTGATCCGGCAGGGTTGGGTGGCGCGTCATTGCGGGCTTTGCCCGGCCCGGCCCGAGATAATTGGCTGACTCAATTTCGCGCATGGCTGCCGGAGGCGATTCCGTGGCGGCGTATTCCGTCGCATGTGACTGACAATCGCCTGCTGGGCGGGCTCGATTTGGCGGCGACGTTGGCGACTAATCGGCCTGTCGCGGAACGCGGCATTTTGGCGGATGCGGATGGCGGCGTGGTGGTGTTGACGATGGCCGAGCGCGTCTCCGCCACCGTGGCGGCACAGCTCACGGCGGTAATCGATACCGGTGAAGTGGCGGTGGCGCGCGATGGCATTCAGCTGCGCCACGCGACAAAATTCGGCGTAGTGATGCTCGACGAAGGGCTCGATGATAACGAGCGCGCGCCCGCAGCGTTACAGGATCGTCTTGCGTTTCAGATTGATTTATCGCGGACGACGATGCGCGACATCACCGTAGAAACACTGATTGATGCGGCACAAATAATCGCGGCGCGAACCCTTCTGCCAAGCGTGCAGGCGAATGAGGAACAGTTAAAAGTGCTGTGCGCCACCGCACAGGTGTTGGGCATCGCGTCCATCCGAGCGTCAATGGCTGCGCTGCGCGTCGCGTGTGTATCGGCGGCGTTGGATGGCCGCGAAAAGGTGAATGGGGATGATGTGGCGCTGGCGGCCAGGCTGGTGCTGGCACCCCGCGCTACCCAGATGCCGGCGACGGAACAAGACGAAGTAGAAGCCGAAGCAGAAGCCGATGACGAAGCAGACGATCATGGCGATGAGGATGATTCCGCAGAACCTGAGCCGCCGCCTGATCAACCGCCGCTTGAAAATGCTGCTGCGCCCGAAAATAATCCTGAAGCTGACCGGCCTAAAAACGAAAACCAGGATGATCCCAAGCCGGAAGAATCGAAGCCAGATG
>JANYGV010000087.1 GCA_025359285.1 Burkholderiales bacterium | reverse complement strand
TGGCTGATAGCCATATTTCGATTGATGCGATGTTGCAAAAGGAGGCGGAAGAGGGCGAAGATGTGGTCGATGTGATTATCCTCACGCACCGCTGCATTGAAGAAAATGCGAATGTGGCGATAAAAAAAATTGAACATTTGCCGACGAGTGCGGCGAAAGTGGTGCGGATTCGTTTGGAAGAGTTAAATTAAAAAATGAAGTATTCCTCATGAAATATTCGTCTACTCGCGGTGCAGATACCGACCACCCCAAATCATTCTGCGACATTTTGCTTGAAGGCCTGGCGCCGGATGGTGGGTTGTATTTACCGCAGACTTACCCGGTGCTGACTGAGGGCGATCTTGCGAAGCTGCGGCCACTTTCATATCCAGATCTGGCCTTTGAAATTATGAGTCGTTTTGTTGACGATATTCCCCGAGAAGATTTACGCAAAATCGTTAATAAAACTTACAGCAAAGAAGTTTTTGGCACAAATGACATTACACCGGTTCACACGCTAGAAAAGGATTTGCATCTGCTCAAATGTTCCAATGGCCCCACGCTCGCGTTTAAAGATATTGCAATGCAATTTTTAGGGCATTTGTTCGAATACGTGCTGGCGAAACGGCATGCAGAAATTAACATTCTCGGTGCCACGTCAGGTGACACTGGCTCGGCGGCGGAGTATGCGATGAAGGGAAAAAAAGGAGTACGGGTTTTTATGTTGTCGCCGCATGAAAAAATGTCGCCATTTCAGTGTGCGCAAATGTTTTCTTTGCAGGATAAAAATATTTTTAATATGTCGGTACGCGGTGTGTTTGACGATTGCCAGGACATGGTGAAAGCGGTATCGAACGATCTGGAATTTAAAGCGAAATATAAAATCGGTGCGGTCAATTCAATCAATTGGGGCCGCATTGTCGCGCAGGTGGTTTATTACTTCAAAGGCTATTTTGCGGTCACGAAATCGAATGATGAAAAGGTTTCATTCGCGGTGCCATCGGGCAATTTTGGTAACGTATTGGCCGGCCATATCGCGCGCATGATGGGGCTGCCGATCAAACGCCTGATTGTGGCGACGAATGAAAATGATGTGCTGGATGAGTTTTTTAAAACGGGGAAATATCGGCCGCGCAAAACAGCGGAGACCCGCCAAACATCCAGCCCGTCAATGGACATTTCAAAGGCGTCAAATTTTGAACGTTTCCTGCTGGATCTGGTGTGGCGCGATCCCGCTGTTGTCCGCGAACTGATGCGCAAAGTGGATCAGGAGGGTGGCTTCGATATTAGCCATTGCCCCTATTGGAAGCGTCTACAGGCGTTCGGTTTTATCTCGGGTGCCAGCACTCACGCTGATCGTATGCGCACCATTCGTCATGTCTGGGAACAGTACAACATCGAGATCGACACCCACACAGCAGATGGACTGCGCGTCGCGGAACAGCATCGAGAGCTCGGCGTGCCGATGGTGTGTTTGGAAACCGCGTTGCCTGCAAAATTTGAAGCGAGCATCGTCGAAGCGCTAGGTCATAAGCCTGTGCGCCCGGCGGGTTATAACGGCATCGAATCACTACCACAACGGTTTGAAATTATGGATATTGATGTGGCGGCGGTGAAGGCCAAAATAGCCATGGCGGTAGGAGGGTAAACAAACTCACTTAGCCATTCGCATGTATGCACTCTAGGCGGGCAGGGTAGTTTGAAGCATTTATGCTCGTAGATGCCCGCCAAGCCTAGCGTTTTAAAACGTACTTGAAAATTTTATAAAATAAAAAAGAGTGAATCGCGCCCCTGACGTTGTAGATCCGCCTGCAGCCAAACCCGAGGCCAAGCCGCAGGGCGCACTTAGTATATTTGTGTTGGGCGGCACCGGATTCATTGGCCGCCATGTGGTGGCTGCGCTCAACGTCTTGCCTGTGCAGGTGCTGATTACCAGCCGAGAGCCCGCGCGTTATCAAAGCACCTATCCGGACGCTGAATTTCGATCCGTGCGCTTTGAACGCTTGTTGACGACCGATGCATGGGCATCTTTAGTTAGCGATGTTGATGTGGTGGTGAATTGCGTTGGCATATTGCGACAGCGCTCCCATGAATCCTATGACGATGTGCACCATCGCGCGCCCGCTGCGCTGGCCCACGCATGTGCTGATGCGAAACGACGTTTGATTCATACGTCTGCGCTGGGCTTGCATCACGGGGCGAAGAGCCGGTTTTTATCGAGCAAATTGTTGGGCGAACGGGCGGTGACCGCAACAGGTTGCGACTACAGCATTGTGCGGCCTTCATTACTTGATGGTGATGGGGGTTTTGGGGCGTCGTGGTTACGAGGCTTGTCTCGTTCGCCCGTGCACTTCATTCCACGTGCGGCAAGTGGCAAAATCGCCGCGATGATGGTGACCGATCTCGGCTTGGCCGTGGCTGCTCTGGCGGCGATGCCCACGCTTGCGGCTCATCGTGAAATCGAACTCGGTGGCAGCCACGGTTATGACTACGCCGAATATTTGCGGACGCTTCGCGCGAACTATCTTGATTCGCGCGCGCTGCAAATTCCCTTACCGAATTGGCTCGCCCGCATCGGCGCACATGCGTGTGATGCATTGCATTTTTCACCGTTTTCGTATGGGCACTGGATTCTCTTGCAACGCGACAATATGCCCTCGCCTAATAGCCTGCCCGAATTATTGGGCCGGGCAGCCAGTGTGGTATCGAACGCGAAAATAAGTGCGAAAAATTAATCCAGACGCGATCCACGTGTGCCGCGTCGCCGCCGCGCAAATTAATAAAAAACCTGAGTTTAGTGACTACAATCCACGCGTGCCGCGAAGCAGCCTCGTCTCGCGAAATGCACATGAAGATAGGCTGTTTCTTGCGCGATCAAAAAGTTTGGTATCAGTGTTTTGGCATCCGAACCTTCTACTACGTCTGCATCAATAATCTTGTGCGCATCATCAAACGCACGAATTGACAATAATCTGCGCTGCATTTGTGCCGGGATTTCATTCACAAACACGCCCGCAACGGTTGCCGCTTCGTTGATATAAATGGCGTGGCTGGATTGATATGCATTTTTGGCAGGCTGATGTTCGTAGTTCAAAAGCAAAACGGAATCGCCAATGGCTGCATCCTGAAGCGTTATGCGGCACGGCGATGAATTCTCGGTATCAACCTTGTAGCGGATCACGTTGTGGCGAGCCAGTTCGTAACCGGGCAGACCGAAAAGATGGCTAAATGTGATCGGCGTTAATCCAGCGATTCTGAAATTCATTTAAACCCCCTGCTATTAGAAAAGCTAAATGTAGTCTTGCCTACGTAAAACGTCACCCCGTTTCTTGCGGTCGAATTATTTGGATTGCCGCGCGCTAATTCTCGGCGTTTTATTTTTTCCGATTTACGCTAGGCTGATGGTCAACGTTTTCTGTTTAACCATCAAATGAGTCCATCTGTCTTAATGCACTGCTATTTTTGCGACCAAACCAGCCCCGAGAATTTACTCGCGCACGCTGGCCCCGCCATGCAAGTTGCAAGCGCGGAAACTTCCGCTGACGCGATGATCAGGCTCGCCGGTGGCACAAATGCAATGAAAGGATTTACGGGATATCGTCCGTTGATTGCGGAAGCGGTGGTGGCTGCGGCGCTAGACGTCATTTTGATTTCCAGTGAAGGAGTCGCCACGCAGGGCGGGTTGGCTGAGGTCTGGAAGAACCCTGGTTTAGCGTTGACCCCGGCGGGCCAGTCAAAGCGAATTGTGTGAATGGACGCCGGGCAACTACTCAGTTTTGGCCCGCTTCTGCCGCAAGCGATCGCAAAACTGGCGGATAATCTACCGCACTCACCGAAAAACGGGCTCGTAATATGCGTGTCGAATTCACTCTTCTAAGAAATATTTTGCGCATTAAGTTGACAGCACAGGCGACAAACTGGCCAGAGAACTTTGTTGCAAGTTTTGTAGCAACTTCTGTAACTACGTTTATGGCCATTTTTTTCCTGACAGGTTGCGCAGCTGTATCGACCGGGAAATGGGAATCCACGCTCGATACAACCCATGAATTGGTCGGAAAAATATGGTCGAGCCGAGAACAACGCTGGGTTTCCGAGCGCGAATTAAATGAGGTATTAGCCGAGAAGCAATATATTTTACTGGGCGAGACACATGACAATCCCGATCATCATCGACTGCAACTGAAACTGCTCAAAGCCGTGAGCGGCCCCAGCCGTCATCCGCTGGTGGCGATGGAGCAGTTTGATATTGAAAATCAGGCCTTGATTGATGCGGCGATGAAGACGCCCGCGCCAAACGCCGACGCTGTTGCTGACGCAGGCAAACTAAATCGTAAAGGTTGGCAGTGGGAACAATATCGCCCGATTGTTGAGTTTGTGATCTCGCAACAGCTCTCGCTTCGCGCCGCTAATTTGTCGCGTACTGATACTCGCCGCATATTTGCCGACGGGCTGAAAGCGTCGCCAACTAAATTCGACGATAATTTTTTCGCGCGTACTTGGAATGAAGCGCGTGCGGCGGCGCTAAAACGGGAGTTGATCGACGGGCATTGCGGTCAACTGCCCGATGCCATGACACCCGGTATGGCAAACGTGCAACGCGCTCGAGACGCGGCCATGGCGAGCTCGATGCTGACTGAAGCCGTTGGGCAAGGAGCCATAGCAGCAGGCGCAGACGCAAACGCAAACGCAAACGCAAACGCAAACGCAAACGTAGCCAAGTCAGTATTAATCGCTGGCCGCGGACATGTCCGGCGGGACAGGGCGGTTCCGCTCTATTTGCAAAGCGTCTTGAAACAAACGGCGTCTAAATCTGAAATTGCGGTAGTGGCTTTTATGGAAGTGGAAACCGGCAAATTTTCCCCACAGGACTATATCGATGTCATCGCCAATGAATCCGCGCCGTTTGACTATGTTTGGTTTACGCCGCGCACCGCGCGTAAAGATCCTTGCGAGGGTTTGAGCTTTACAGCGCTGCAGGCAACGCCTGCACAATCAAGCTTCGGTACTATCACCGCTTTATATAAGATGCAGAAGATGCGCTGTGTCGGTTCAGTATGTCTTGGGTAAGCTCTTTAGCCCTGTTGCTATCAACCACATCTGCGTCAATCATAAAGTCAATTTGATCAAAGTCGCATATTAAAAACAATCTGCGGCGCACCTGAACCAGAATTTCATTATCGAAAAAGCGCTTATATCGGCCGCGTCGTGCGCATACGTCGCCTGCATGAGTTTGTCATTCGGTTGACCGAAAAATGCTGAATTGTCGTTTGCGAACGTCCTGCAATATTAAAATCCATTCGAATTCTCCGTTTCCAAAAAACGTAATTTGACCGTTGTAGCGGAACCAGTCACGCCGATTCTTGCGCTTAAATTTGACTCGAAACTTGCAAGCCCGACAAGCCAATTCGATCACAAGTCATTTCCATCAGCCTGAAAATTTCGTGAATCATTGCGCAATTGATAAAGTGTCGTAATCCAAAGTCGCATTCGTTATTAGAGAGGTGTTCATTTGAAGACGCATAAAATTGCGGTTATCGCAGGTGACGGAATTGGCAAGGAAGTCGTGCCGGAGGGATTGCGGGTTTTGCAAGCGGCGGGCCGCAAATTTGACCTTAGTTTTGAATTCGATGAAAAGCCCTGGAGTTGCGACCATTACCTCAAGCACGGCAGCATGATGCCGAAGGATGGGCTGGCCGAAATCCGCTATCACGATGCGATTTATCTAGGCGCGGTAGGGTTTCCGACGGTGCCCGACCATATTTCTTTGTGGGGCTTGCTGATCCCGATTCGTCGTGAATTTCAACTGTATGCCAACGTGCGCCCGGTACGTTTGATGCCGGGGGTGCCCTCACCGCTGGTAAATCGTAAACCGGGTGATATCGATTTTTGGGTGGTACGCGAAAATAACGAGGGCGAATATTCAAGTATTGGTGGGCGAATGTACGGCGGTACAGAGCATGAAATGGTCATGCAGCAAACAATTTTTACGCGGCGTGGTGTGGACCGTATTTTGAAATACGCTTTCGAACTGGCGATGACACGCGGCAAAAAGCACGTCACTTCTGCCACTAAATCAAACGGCATTGCCATCACCATGCCATATTGGGATGAACGCTTCGCGGAAATGAAAGCGAAATATCCAGAGGTGAAAACGTCGCAATTCCATATTGATATTCTTTGCGCGCATTTTGTCCGGCATCCCGATTGGTTTGATGTGGTAGTGGGATCAAATTTATTTGGCGATATTCTGTCCGACCTTGGCCCGGCGTGTACTGGCACGATTGGTATTGCGCCCTCGGCTAATCTAAATCCAGAGCGCGAGTTTCCAAGTTGTTTCGAGCCAGTTCACGGCAGCGCGCCGGATATTTATGGCAAAAATATCGCCAACCCGATCGGCCAGATTTGGAGCGGCGCGATGATGCTGGAACATTTGGGGCACAAAAACGCGGCAGACGCGATTGTGCGCGCGATTGAGGTCGTATTGACAGGCGGTCCGCTGACACCCGATATGGGGGGCACGGCGAGCACCAGCGACGTGGGTAGTGCAATTGCTGACGCTATATAGTAGGTGTTGCAGTAAGGTCGCGTATTTTGACGAGGCGTGACATTTTGAAAACGCCTGAAACGATAGGCTAACCTATAAAAATATCAATCGGAGCGGAAATGAAAAAAACTTTGCGGCGGACAATACTGGTGTTGATGGGAACCATGGTCGTGATTGGGGCCACGGCGTTTTTGATGCCGCAACCAGCAACGGGGCAACCAACGAGTGCGCCGTATCCCGATAAACCGGTCAAGTATATTGTGCCCTTTGCGCCCGGTGGTGAATCAGACATTGGTGCGCGATTTCAGCAACAGGTATTTCGCAAAAAATTCAATCAAGAGCTGATTATTGAATCAAAACCTGGCGCGGGCGGTGCGCTGGCGTGGGCTCAGACGAACAGTTTTCCAGGTGATGGTTATACGTTAATGAGCACCAATCTTCCGCATATCGTTTTGCAGCCGCTTGAAGGACAGGTGCAATACAAGACCGAAGATCTGACCAATGTTTATTTTTATCATTACACCCCGGATGCGATTATTGTACGCAGCGAAAGCCCATACAAGACGTATCGGGATTTGGTCAAAGCCGCCAAAGAAAAGCCCGGTGACATCACGATTGCGGGCTCCGGTACTAACTCGGCCAATCACATGGCGACCGAACGCTTTAACGGTGTAGCAGGAATAAATACGACTTATGTTCCTTTTAAAGGCACAGGGGATCTAGTGGCGTCGCTGCTGGGCGGCCATGTAAGTATGGCGATGTCGTATGTGACGTTGGCGATTGCGCAAAAAGGTCGGACTCGCATGTTAGCGGTGGCGACTGAAAAACGTCATCCGCAATTTCCAGATGTGCCAACATTCAGGGAGCTGGGCATTGACTGGGTGGATGGTGCCTATCGCGGGATTGCTGTTCCTAAATCAACGCCGACTGAAATGCGAAAAAAGATTTCTGATATTTTTGCGGATATTAATAAAGACCCAGAATTTCAAAAACGCATGGCCGATGGTGGCTTCGAGTTGGTGGATATCCCGCTCGAAAAGGTGTCTGCGTTTATGGCTGAACGAACCAAGGTGTATACCGAAGCCGCCAAACGAATGGGGCTGGTGCACTAGATGCAAATTTGCGCGGCGCGCGCGGCCAGACTGTCCCCGATTGCTCGCCATTTCTCCTGCGCTGTATGCTAATCTTTATAGGAAGCGTGCTCCCTACCAATAAATTTGATGACATCAATGCATTGTAATTTTTGTGACCAAACGAGCCCATCGGGCTCACTGTTCTGCAAGGCTTGTGGTTCGCCATTTCATCTTGCGCCCTGCCCAAATTGCGCGGCGGTCAACGAGGTGGCGGCCATTCAATGCTATAAATGCGGCTTCACGTTTGACGTTAATCGCGTTGCCAAAATATCACCTGAAGATTTCAAAAAAAATCTTATTGCAGATTTTGATGCCGTAGCCAAAGGGGTAAATTCTCGGGCTCACCCGGCCGTCACCAGCGTCGCTAACGAAACAGACGAAACAGGCACGCCTACAATTCAGAGCTCAGCGCCAAATCCAAAAAAAAGTAAATCACCAAACCAACCTGACCCGCAAATGATAAGGAGGGCGGTGGCGCCTACATTGGTACACGACGCGTCTTATCCGGATACGATACCGCTTTTGACTAAGCCTGAATTAACGCCCGAGTCCACGCGTTATCCTGAAACCGAGCGACAGCCTCGGTTAGGACCTGCCCACGCCATTGATGAGCTGCCGTCCGTTGATTTAGTGGCGCGTGCGCGCTGGGGACAACGTGCGCTGCTGGCATTGCTCGCGCTTCTATGTATCGTTTCGGTGGCGTATTTTTTTCTGCGTTCTGAACCTGTCGTCACGGTGCCCCGCGTTAAGCTTACCCCGCAGCTTACCCCTCAACCCACCCCTCAACCTGCCCGTAAGTCCACCGCGGCGCCAAATCTTGAGCCTGCGGTCGAATCTGCGGGGTTAACGAAGCTGCGGGGTTAACGAAGCTGCCTAACACCCGGGCTTAGGCTGAAAGATGGGTTCAAAGTACGGCGGTCGCCTCGATTTCAATTTTCAAACCAAAATGAAGCGCAGGGGTAGGGACAATCGCGCGGGCGGGGCGTGCATCGCCGGCCCATGCGGCGTAAATAAGATTGAACGCGGGCCAGTTATCAATTGAATCCAGATAAACGCGCACTTGCACCAGTTTATT
>JANYGV010000081.1 GCA_025359285.1 Burkholderiales bacterium | reverse complement strand
ATCGGTGTCTTCGCTGATCCCTGATTGTCTCGAAATAACGACAAAGCTGATGCAATAAAACAACATCAAAAAATATTTCCAAATACTGCTTGCAAAACATTTTTAATGCGGGAATAATTCCCACACTGATGCAAGTTTAGTGAGCAGTTAAAGTAAATGCAAGTTTTGTTTTGGTGCAGTTGTTAATTGTTTCGTGGCATCTAGTGTTGCTGACTAAAAAAATTGGATCGGAGTGCAGTGTGTCGAAACCAACTCTCTATCTTATGCAACAAATCTTGAGGGCATTTATGCGATTTATCGGGGCGGTGATGGCAGGCTTGACGACGGGGATATGTGTGCTGCTGGCCAGCATGCTATTCCGTGCCACGCCAGCACTGGCCGCGACGCTGCCTGCGCCCGTGCCCGCAGCGATTCCGGTGGTAACGGTTGTTCCGCTGATCGCCGCCCCCAATGTGCCGCGCAAGATTGTTTTGAGCAGCGCGTGGCTCAATAATTGCGGCCCGGCCAGCTTGTCTCTTAATTCCGCCGATACACCGCAAACGGGCATTTTGGTGGTTCGTGCTTCGTATGCCGCGTTCAATCCTAACGGCGTGGTGTGTCAGCCGATTCTGGGCGGTGATTTGCGGCTTGAGCTGGATTACACACCAACAGTTGAGGGTGTCCTCAGGGTGTTGGTCGTTACCGACTTTGAGACAAAATACGGTGAAGGCAATGTGGTTACCTCAGCCGCAGGTAAAGCCCGCTCTGCGCTGGATCTTTCGGGCGTCTGGTTTGATCCGGCTACGAGTGGATCGGGGCTCACCTTTCAACATAATTTTAGAGGCAACGATTTAAGCTTTGGCACTTGGTATCTTTATGACCAAGCGGGTGCTGCGCGCTGGTATACCATCCAGAATGCGGTCTGGAATGCTGACGGTCGAAGTTTCGAGGCGCAGTTATTGGAGTCGCGCTCGCCGCCGTCGTTGTGCCCGCCGAACGCACCCTGTCCGCTGGCGAGTACCGGGGCGAGCAAGGTTGGTAGTGTCAAAATTTCGCTGACCGGCGACGAATTCTCAACCACGCCATCACTGGTGATGAAGGTGCAGGCACTATCATTGAGCGGAAATTTGCTTTTTTCTTCCACGGCCAACCGACTGGCGTTTTAAGGCGAACGCGAGACTCCATGAACACGGCCCAATTCAACATGATAAAAATTCCCGGTGCCTCTTCACCATTGGGGACGCGGTGGATGAGCTGGAAACTGCAGACACTGTGTGCAATAAGCGCCGCAATGCTATGTCTACTTGTGCTGTCGCCGTGCGCTGTGAACGCACAAAACAACACGGTACCGCTCACGACGACGCCACTGTTGACGGTGTTACCGCTGGTGGGTGTAGTGGCCCAGCCCCGTACGTTAACCGTGACGGGTCAATGGCCCAATACTTGTGCGCCGGTGGCGGCAAAGCTTGACGCTAGCTTGATACCCGTGGCGAAGACCGTCACCATTCGCCTGCAAGCGCCACTGACAACTGTTGCCTGCGCCCAGGCACTTACGCCGTATCGTTTTGATCTTGCCTATACCGCGCGAGAAGTTGGCGTCGTGCGGGTCTTGATGGTCAGCAGCACGGGCGCGCCTAGCGGCGAAGGCCGAATTGTCACCACCGTGCCCGGCGTTGTCCGTTCGGCTGGCAATATCAGTGGCGCTTGGTACGATCCGCTCACGAATGGCTCGGGCTTGAGTTTTATCCACGCCTATCAGGGTAGTGACGTGGTGTTTGGAACTTGGTATTTATACGACAACAATGGCTTGTCGCGCTGGTTCAGTATCCAGGACGTGACGTGGAGCGAAGGCGGAACGGTGATGGAAGGCAAGCTCTACGAAACAAGGGCGGGTGCCGATGTTTGCCCGCAGACCGTGGTCGCTTGTCCGGCCACCAGCACATCGTTAACAACCGTCGGGCGCATGCGAGCCACATTTATCGGGATCGGTTTGCTGAGCGATACCGCGCCGCAAGCCAGGATTGAAGCGTTTTCAAACAGCAACGTCTTGTTGTTTTCTTCGAATATCGCGCGCGCTATTTAGAATGAAAATTGTTGCGATAAACAGATATGAAGGTTTTTAGCGCGCAACATAGCGTGCCTCTAAAGCCCGGTGGCTACCCGGGTCGTTACAGAAGTGGCTGTAGTGAGCAGTAAGATGGTGTTTTATCGCAATACCGTAGTAAATCGAGAAGCACAACACAACGCGGCCCCAGAAGAAATTCTGGGGCCGCGTTGTTTGTGGGGCGCCAGATGCGTGATGAAAGCGACGATACAGCATAGACGCGGCTTTACGAGCAAAAATGTCAGATAAGCCGCTCCAGTGCTAGAGTTTGCTTTTTAAATGCGCAACCATATCGCTTAATGCGACTGACGTTGCCGCGGCGTCGCGTCGGTGTTGATATTCCACGTTGCCGTCTTTCAAACCGCGCTCGCCGACCACGATGCGATGCGGGATGCCGATCAGTTCCAGGTCTGCCAACATCGCACCGGGGCGCTCGCCGCGGTCATCCAGCAGCACGTCAATGCCCAGCGTGACGAGTTCATCGTGCAGCTTGTCCGCAGCCTCTTTCACCATGGTTGACCGCTCATAACCCATCGGCGCAATGGCGACCGTAAATGGCGCCATCGCGTCAGGCCAAATGATGCCCTTTTCGTCGTGGTTTTGTTCAATCGCAGCACCCAGCAAGCGCGTCACGCCAATGCCGTAGCAGCCCATTTGCATCGGTTTGGGTTTGCCGTCTTCATCGAGAAAATGCGCTTTCATCGGTTCTGAATACACGGTGCCCAAGAAAAAAACATGGCCGACCTCAATACCGCGCTGGATCGACAAAACGCCCTTACCGTCGGGTGACGGATCACCCGCGACCACGTTGCGAATATCGGCCACTTGCGCGGGTTCAGGCAAATCGCGGCCCCAATTCACGCCGGTAAAGTGGAAGTCAATTTCATTCGCGCCGGAGACAAAATCGCTCATGTTGGCGACCGTGCGGTCGGCCACAATATGCACCGGTTTTTTTAAATTGATTGGGCCTAAATAGCCAGGCTTGCAGCCGAAATGTTCGACGATTTCGGTCTCTGTGGCGAAGCGGAAGCCTTTGTTCAAACCGTCAATTTTGCCCGCCTTGATTTCATTCAAATCATGATCGCCGCGCACCAGCAATAGCCACACGACCGATGGCAGCGAATTACCTTTCTCATCGACCGGATCAGTCGCCAAGACAATGGATTTCACCGTCTGCGCTAGCGGCAGCTTTAATAACGCGGCGACGTCCTCACACTTCGCTTTCCCGGGTGTCGCGGTCTTCGTAAACCCCAGCACTGGCGCGGCTCTTGAGGCAATCAGCGGCAGCGCTTCGGCAAGCTCAATATTGGCCGCATAGCTTGAGTCTTTACAATAGGCAATCGCGTCTTCGCCCGTATCGGCAATCACCTGAAATTCATGCGAGCGCGAGCCGCCGATAGCGCCGGTATCCGCGTTGACGGCGCGGAAAGTGAGGCCCAACCGCGTAAAAATTTTCTCGTAAGCGCTATACATATTGTCGTAGCTGATGGCCGCAGCGGCCTCATTACGATCAAACGAATACGCGTCTTTCATGGTGAATTCGCGGCCGCGCATCACGCCGAAACGCGGGCGGCGCTCATCGCGAAATTTGGTTTGGATATGATAAAAATTCACCGGCAATTGGCGATAGCTTTTAATCTCGGCTCTCGCGATATCGGTGATGGCTTCTTCTGACGTCGGTTGCACAATAAAATCCCGATCATGGCGATCTTTAATCCGCATCAGCTCTGCGCCATATTTCTGCCAGCGGCCGGTTTCCTGCCATAGCTCGGCCGGCTGCACGACCGGCATGAGCAGCTCAACGGCACCTGCTGCATTCATTTCCTCGCGGATGATCGCTTCCACTTTGCGAATCGTGCGCAGCCCCATCGGTAAATAGTTGTAAATACCGGCAGCAAGCTTACGGATCATGCCGGCACGCAGCATCAGTTTTTGCGAAACGATATCAGCGTCAGCAGGCGCTTCTTTGAGAGTGGAAATAAAAAACCGGGAGGCGCGCATTTTGTCTTGGATATTCAGTAAGTTAAAAAGAATGTTCGCCGAATCAAGCGGCGAACATGAGGATTTTACATGCCAACGATGAGATAGCCCTACACAGCGCCCAAGTTTTGTGAAAGAATCAGGTTAACTATTGAATTGGAAGGGCAACCATGATTGATCGTGATGGTTATCGCCCGAATGTCGCCATTGTGCTTTGCAACGCAAAGAACGAGGTGTTTTGGGGCAAACGCATCAAGGAGCATTCTTGGCAGTTCCCGCAGGGCGGTATTAAGTTAGGCGAAAGCCCTGAAGATGCGATGTATCGGGAGCTGGAAGAAGAGACGGGCTTGAAGCGAGAGCACGTGCAAATTTTGGGGCGTACCAAAGGTTGGCTGCATTATCACGTGCCCAGCCACTGGATCAAGCGCGAGTGGCGCGGCACGTATAAGGGCCAAAAACAAATCTGGTATTTGTTACGGCTGACTGGTCGCGACCATGATATTCGGCTGCGTGCAAGCACCCATCCCGAGTTTGACGCGTGGCGCTGGCACGATTATTGGGTGCCGCTCGACAGCGTGATCGAATTCAAACGCGACGTATATCGTCAGGCCTTGCAGCAGCTTGTCCGGTTTTTGGACACCGGGCATCGCCGTCCCCGCGATAGCGTGCATGAGCCAGGGCAAGAGCCAGTGCAAGAGCATGCGCAGGAGCACGGGAATGAGCACCACGTGGCTTCGCCTGAAACCGCGCTGGGTAATGCTTCCCTGCATGACACAACTATTGCTGATCCGCCGATTATTGAGGCGGCTCTGACCGCCTCGCCTGCGTTATCTACTGGATTGGTGACGGCTGCGTCTCCTGTGGGTTCGCTAGACGTCGTGACTTCTGCCTCGCCACCTGTTAACGCCGCTGCGATCCCATCTGCCGTGCCAGCGGGCGCGTTAGTGGCGAGTACAGCCAACCGCGAAAGCGTTTGATCGAAGGTGAGTCGGTGACGCGCGGCAACACCCAGCTTTTGACCCATACGCCGCGCGGGCTTTACTGCGCAGCCGGGGATTTTTACGTCGATCCGTGGCGTCCGGTGGATCGTGCCGTCATTACCCACGCTCATGCAGATCACGCGCGACCGGGGCACAAAGCTTATTTGGCGAGCGCGCCAGCACTGGGCGTATTGCAATCTCGGTTGGGGGCCGCAGCACAAATCGAGACGCTCGCTTATGGCAAGATCCGTGACATCAATGGCGTA
>JANYGV010000018.1 GCA_025359285.1 Burkholderiales bacterium | reverse complement strand
CATCTTATTGATACGTTGGATGCCAGAGCACATTGCTCTGAGCTTGCCTTGAAAGCGAGCCAATCCGCGCTTCTGCATCAAGGAGCGCGGGGCTATTTGATGAGCGCAGCACCCCAGCGCCTGATCCGCGAGGCGCATTTTGTAGCGATTGTGACGCCGGCGCTGAAACATCTGCGCAAAGAGATCGCGCGCTTGTCGCAGCCGGTTTGCCCTGCTTGAAATGGTTATTGCAATGGAAAATTTTCAACGCTATCTGTGCAAGGCATGCGGCCTGATTTACGATGAGGCGGATGGTGACCCGGATAGTGGTTTGGCGCCCGGAACGCGATTTGCGGATATCCCAGATGAGTGGATGTCCCCGATCTGCGGCCTAGGCAAAGCGGATTTTGAACTTTGCGTGTTGCGGGATCGAACTGCAGTCAGGAGTTTACAGAGTGGCGCAGCAAACAGAGTTCGTGCATCAACATTTAAGCGCCATGCAAAACCCATTGTCGTTGCCGGTGCGGGCGCGGCTGGTTGGGCCGTGGCGCAGGCATTACGCGATTCGGGCTTTGATGGTGAGCTCACGATGGTCACCGGCTGTAGTGGAGATCGTTATCACAAGCCGCAACTGTCGATTGCGTGTGCGAGCCAGAAGTCTCCGGCGACATTGATTCTGGAATCTGGCAACGCAGGTGCTGCGCGCTTGAACATGCGCTTGCTTGACCAAACATGGATCAGCGGCATGAACACAGCATTACACAGTTTGCGAACCACTCGCGGAAGTGTTGAATATTCGCAGCTGATTTCAGCCACAGGCGCGACGCCAAACGAATTACCCGCGGCATGGGCAAAGCATTGCTGGCAGATTAACCACTTGCACGAGTACACGCGGCTTCGCGCCAAGCTTGATGCCAAAGCTTCACCACAACGGATTGTGATGATCGGCGCTGGTCTGGTCGGTATCGAGCTTGCTGATGATTTGGCGAGCCAAGGCCATACCGTGACTATCATCGAGGCAGCGGCTCAGCCGCTGGCGCGGTTGATGGAGGCCGCGCAAGCTAAAAAGTTGGAGCAAACACTGGCGAAGGAGGGCATCACGATGCTGCTGAATACGGTCGTTCAAGGTATTCAGGAAAATGCTGAGCATGTGTCAGGTGAATTACTTAATTCATCAAGCGCCGCGTTTGAATTGACTTTGTCGCGCGAGCGGTTTGAAACAACAACTGAAAAGGTGGTTAACACAAACGCCGTTAAAACGCCAAGCCAGTTATTGGTATTGACGGCTGATTTGATTCTTGCAGCCACCGGTTTACGTACCGACGCTCGACTTGCAAAGTCATGTGGCATCGCTTTCAACAATGGCTACTGTGTCAATCCTGAACGCATGATTACCAATGCCCCAGGCGTGTATGCCCTTGGCGATTGCGCCTGATTTGGCGGCCACACACAGCGTTTTATTGAACCGATTTTGCGTCAAGCACAGACGATCGCACACGATATTCTGGGACTTGAATCCCGGCCGTTCAAGCTGCGCGCGGTGCCGGTTAGATTAAAATCGCGCAGCATGCCAATCACGCTTTCGACACTTTCGATAATTTAGGACGCGAATGTGCGCGATCAGAATGGCGTAAAAAAAGCGCGCCGGATAAATCAGGCGCGCTTTTTAGTGGTGGTGCCGACTACCAACCAATGTCTTTTAAAAGTGGTAGCGTGAGATCTTTGGGCGCACGCAAGGCGGTGCTTTCGTCGCCGTTTGAAATAGGCTCCATCAAGAGATTCGGCGTTGCCGTGATATCCCAATGCGACACGCTCGAACCCGGCTGAACTACGGTGGGTGCGTAGAGCAGAGGGCGTCGCAACAGATCCATACCGCCGGGACGTTTGGTGTCGAAAATCGACGCATAACGAGTGCCGCTTTGGCGGAGTCGAACGCCGTCCTGCTGGCTAATCAGCGTCGACGCGATAGTAATTCCCGCTGTCGGATCGTCAACCCCAAATGCCGGACGGCCTGCAAATGATGGACTGTTGTTGACGAAAATAACTGCCGACGCGCCAGACGCTTGCGCATATTTTGCCTTGTCCGTGAACGCGCAGCCGCCACGATTAATCACCGCGACGCGACCTTTGACGCTCATGGCCTGCTCGGCCGTCAACGCGGCGCAAGCGGCACCTGGCGCTCGCGTGTCATCGAGAAACCCGAGCGCGCCTGAGATGCTGCGTCGGCCTTCTTTGGCACCAAAATTTGCAGTGCCACCGGGCAGGAATGCAATGCCGTTTTTGTCGAGCAAAAACACGTCCAGGGTGTCAACATTGGTCAGCGTTTGTTGGGCACCAATGAAGCTTTGAAAACCGGTCCATGCCAGAAATTGATTGTCGATCGCGGATGCCTTTCGTTCAGCATCGGTCATATTGACCCAACGTTTTTCTGTTTTACCATCGACCATGTAGTGTTCCCAAATACTCGGGCGTCCATCAAAAAGCTCGCCTGTAGATTCGTCTGCGAAGCTCAAAAATCCCAGCCCGTGACCATATTCGTGCAGAATCGTTTTGACGTAATCGATACTGTTTCCATTTGGCGCTTTGTCGTCCAGACCGTAATACCAGCTGAGCCCGGTAAGGCAGCCTGGCTTGCCCAGATCGCCGTTGCTGGTGACACCAATCTCCGGTAGCGGCTCGCCACTGGCCACATCCAGATCGGTTTTGGCCAGTCGGTTTGCCAATGCACTGGGATACCAAGTGTTTGGGAAGCGCGCATTATCAAAATCGCGAAATACCGAGAGTGGCCCGGCGGCAGCCAACACGCCATTGGTGGCAGTGCATTCTTGCGGCGCAAAACTAGCGGCGACCTCAATCACATCATTGCCGCCGAGCGCGCGCGCCCAAAGTGAGCCGACGAAGTTGAGCGCAATCAGCCGCTGTGCGCCCACGGTTGTACCGGTATTGAGGCCAACGGGCGCGGCGGGTGTAGCGTCGTTAAAGCCGATGCCAGGATCGTCTGCATTAATGAGTTTAAAAGTGGCCGCGTTACCCTGTAGCGAAAATGTAAGCACGCTCGCCAGTGCGACTGCAGTACTGGTTCGGGTGATTTGAGAAATAAGTTTATTCACGGATCGCTCCTTTGGCCTGACTGTTTACGGTCGATTTCGCCATGTTTGTTACTGCGTCATCATCGCGGGCATGTTTGTGTGCGGATTTTTCCACCTCGCAAGTTTCAAGATGTTTGCCGTCCTTGATATCGATGGTTCGACTGTTGAAATACGCCGTGCCGAGCACCTTGCCGACGCTATTGCCCGCATGTATTTCCTTGCCGACGCCAGTACTGGAGCGTTTCAACAGCAATTCTGAATTTGTATTCAGTCGCGCCCGTGCACTCGCGGGCGATTCCATGAGCATCTCACGCTCAGAAGGGGTAGCGCTGCGGTTGGCGATAGCAGTCTTGGCGGCGGCCTCGTTTGCAATTGCGGCGCGTTCGCTATCCGGCATATCGCGATATTGTTCCAGCGCAGATGCCTGCGCCTGTTCACGTTGCTTGAATTTGTCGGACTGTGCATGCGCCGCCGTGATCGTGCAGGCTACTGCGCTGGTTATTAACGCTGCTTTCGCGAGCGCCCTGATTCCATTCGGCAAAACCTGTTTTCGATTCAAACCATCCATTGCTTACTCACTTTCTTGAAGAGATAAGAAATAGAACCGACGAAAGCGCAATCCGCAACCATCGGTGCCCATTTGTAACAACTTGCAATAAATTGTTGCGTACGTGATGTTACGCCTGAAAGTGCTCGGGACAGAAGTGACGCTATTCGGCGACAAGCTGTTTGCTGCGCTTCAAGTGTTCGCGGAGATTGACGGATTTAAAAAAGTCACACCAATAGCTTGGTAGCCTCAACGCTTTGCCTGACTCATATACAATTCAAGACTTTTTTGGGATGCTATGTGGTTTAAGAATTTACAGATATACCAACTAACCGCGCCTTGGACGCTGAGCGCTCAGGCGCTGGAAGCGCAGCTTTCCCATCATCCGCTGCGGGCCTGTGGGGCCTACGAGCTGCAAACGCAGGGTTGGGCGTCGCCGCGAGATGATGGCGCGCTGGTTTATGCGATCAATGGCCAACTATTGATCAAGCTCGGTATGGAAAAAAAATTACTGCCCGCATCAGTGATTAAAGAATCTGTGCGCACCAAATCGCAAGAACTTGAAAATGCGCAGGGCTTCAAACTCGGCAAGAAGCAGATGCGTGATCTTAAAAACCAGATTACTGACGAATTATTGCCGCGTGCATTTAATGTAAGGCGCAATACGTGGGCGTGGATTGATGCAAAAAACAACCGTCTCGTAGTGGATGCGGGATCGCCCTCGAAAGCTGACGAAGTGATTGGCTTGCTCAACAAATCGCTCAATGATCTTTCGCTGGAGCGCGTCGACACGGCGATTTCGCCGATGATCGCGATGACCGCATGGCTTGGCGCCATTGATGCCAAAAACAGCGTGCCTCACGGCTTCACCATTGATCAGGAAACCGAGCTGCAATCACCGTTAGATGAAAAAGCGACGGTGCGATTCGTGCGCCATTCGTTAGAACCCGCGGACGTACAACGTCATATTGCTGGCGGTAAACAGTGCACACGTCTGGCGCTCACCTGGGCAAATCGCGTGTCATTCGTGCTCACCGAATCGTTCACCATTAAACGCATCTCGCCGGTTGACGTGGTGACAGAGGGCGCTGAATCCGCACCCCAAAACGATGAGGAACGGTTTGATGCCGACATCACCATGATGACCGGCGAGTTGGCGGGTCTGATCGATGATTTGGTTGAGGGCTTGGGCGGCATGTCGGCGTAAGGGTGAGGTCTATGTCTCGCAATTTCTTACGACGAGTTGCGGTGTTGAGATTCACAGTGTTGCGTAAAGCGATTTTGGTAACATCTCAGATCTCGCATTGGCACGGTTAAATATGCACGATATGATTTTGAAACCTTCATTTTCTACGCTGCCGGTCATTGCGATTGATGGGCCGACGGCGTCCGGCAAGGGCACGGTGGCGCACCGCGTGGCCGACGCGCTTGGCTTTCATTACCTCGATAGCGGTGCGTTATACCGGCTGACGGCACTGGCAGCGGCGCGTGCAGAGGTGCTGCTCACAGATGAAACGGCAGTAGCTGAAATTGCGCGTTGCCTCAAGACGCGGTTTGTTGGCGAGTCGGTTTTTCTGTCCGGAGTTGATGTCAGCGACGAGATTCGCACCGAATCGGCGGGCCAAAATGCTTCTCTTGTTGCTGCGATGCCGAGCGTTCGCGCCGCACTACTGGAGCGCCAGCGGGCGTTCGCGGAACATCCTGGATTGGTTGCTGACGGTCGCGATATGGGCTCAGTGGTTTTCCCCGGTGCAGCATTGAAAATTTTCCTCACGGCTAGTGTCGAAGCGCGCGCGGAAAGACGACTTAACCAGTTGATCCAAAAAGGAAACTCTGCTATATTAAGAGACGTTGTGAAGGAATTACGCATCCGTGATGAGCGCGATACTAATCGTCCGGTTGCGCCGCTTATGCGTCTGGTTGACGCGCAACTACTTGATACGACTGAGATTTCTGCAAATGAAGCAGTTGAACAGATTTTGTACTGGGTCAAAAAACAGTCAATAGTCAATTAGGTGTTTGATCAAAAAGCGTTTTTTGCTTTTAGGTCGATTCCCGGAAAACCCCCCCCAGCTGTTGTATTGAACACGTTAAAGCGCCGGTTTTTCATGTGAAATGCCGGATTAAATCCACTGTCGCCACATGGTTTTTAGTTTGCCAAGCGACTTAACCCGAAGGTGTAGTTTCATATGTCCGCAACCCAGTCCGCAGCCCAACCCGCAAAAAAAATGATGCACCCGATAGACTCATTCGCCGCTCTATTTGAAGAGAGCGAAACGCGCCAAGAAATGCGCGTTGGTGAAATGATTACTGCTGAAGTTGTTTCAGTTGACCAAAACATTGTCGTGGTAAACGCAGGCTTGAAGTCTGAGTCAGTGATTCCCGTCGAAGAATTCAAAAACGATAAAGGCGAACTTGAAGTTAAAGTTGGCGATTTCGTTACGGTAGCCATCGAGCAAATCGATGATGGCTACGGCGCTACCAAACTCTCGCGTGATCGAGCGAAAAAGCTCTCCGCATGGCATGACCTCGACGTCGCGCTCGATAAGGGCACGATCATCACCGGTATGGTTTCCGGCAAAGTTAAAGGCGGTTTGACCGTCATGATTAACGGCATCCGCGCGTTCTTGCCAGGTTCGTTGGTCGACACACGCCCGATCAAAGATACCTCGGCGTTTGAAAATAAAGAACTCGAATTCAAAGTTATCAAGCTCGACAAAAAGCGCAACAACGTGGTTGTTTCACGCCGTGCGGTGATGGAAGCTTCCGCGGGCGTTGAGCGTCAGGCGCTGATGTCCTCCTTGAAAGAAGGCGCAATTGTTAAGGGTATCGTCAAGAACATTACTGATTACGGTGCGTTTGTTGATTTGGGCGGTATCGATGGCCTGTTGCACATCACCGATCTGGCATGGCGTCGTGTAAAGCATCCGTCTGAAGTTTTGACCGTGGGCGATGAAGTTGAAGCCAAGATCCTGAAATTTGATCAAGAGAAAAATCGCGTTTCGCTCGGTATGAAACAGCTTGGCGACGATCCTTGGATGGGTCTCGCACGTCGCTACCCACAGGGCACGCGCTTGTTCGGAAAAGTCACCAACCTGACCGACTACGGCTCATTTATTGAAATCGAAGCAGGCATTGAAGGTCTGGTTCACGTTTCTGAAATGGATTGGACAAACAAGAACGTTCATCCGGCAAAAGTTGTTTCTCTTGGTGACGAAGTTGAAGTCATGATTCTGGAAATTGACGAAGAGCGTCGCCGCATTTCGTTGGGCATGAAACAGTGCAAGCAAAATCCGTGGGATGAATTCTCGATGTCGCACAAGAAGGGCGAGCGCGTCAAAGGCACGATCAAGTCGATTACCGATTTTGGCGTGTTTATTGGCTTGCCAGGCAATATTGATGGCCTCGTACACTTGTCAGATTTGTCATGGAACGTGGCGGGAGAAGAAGCCGTCAAGAATTTCAAGAAGGGCGATGAGTTGGAAGCCGTGGTGCTGGCGATTGACGTTGAGCGCGAGCGGATCTCGCTCGGCTTGAAGCAAATGGACGATGATCCGTTTAACAGCTATGTTGCGCTGAACGACAAGGGCGCGTTGGTAAAAGGCACCGTCAAAGCCATTGATGCCAAAGGTGCCACGATCACGCTGATGGGCGACATCGAAGGGTATTTGCGCGCATCTGAGGTTTCCCGCGAGCGCGTGGAAGACATTCGCACCCATCTTAAAGAAGGTGACGAAGTCGAAGCCGTGATCGTCAACGTTGATCGCAAGACGCGCAACATCAACCTTTCGATCAAAGCACGCGACGCTGCTGATGAAAAAGATGCGATGAAGAAAATGACGGACGATGGACCCAATAACGCCGGCACGACCAATCTCGGTGCGTTATTAAAGGCAAAGCTCAAGCAAGGCGAATAAATCGTATCTCATCCAATTGGTCAGCATTAATTTTGATGTCTGCCCGGTTGGATGATTTATGCTGAATTTGTGTGTGAGTGTTTGGCATCGATCTTAAAATAAAGACAACAATAATTTGAATACTGGGTCACCGACGTGAAATCCATGACAAAGTCGGAGCTGATTGAAATTTTGTCAGCTCGACATAGCCAGCTGGCCCCTAAAGACGCTGAACTCGCTGTAAAAACCATGCTTGACGCGATGTCTGACACGCTATCAACGGGTGATCGCATCGAGATTCGTGGATTCGGCAGCTTTGGATTGAATTACCGTCCACCGCGTACAGGTCGCAATCCCAAGACCGGCGAAAAAGTGCAGGTACCGAAAAAATATGTGCCGCATTTTAAAGCGGGTAAAGAGCTGCGTGAACGAGTTGATTCACTGATATTGCCCGACGATCCAGAGAATCAGTCTGCTCAGCTCAAGCCGCGTGTTTTCCAAGCGAACGGGGATTAACAGTTGCGGCTCAAAAATATTGGCCAGATGCGTAACGCATCTGGCTTTTTTATTTATGGGTTGCGCTTTTGTCTTGTGTTGAAGCGCGGAAATATAACGACGGAATACCATAAGCAGGTGGCGTGAAATTATGGCTTTGTAATCCACGATTTGGTTTTAGGTTTTAAACCTATTTACAATGACGTTTTCCGCATTTGTAATCCCAACGGCTATTCAGTCTTGATATTGCTGCACCCAAATTCGCGCGCCGAATAGCGCGGGCGTGTCATCACCAGGAACTTGAAAATTATGCAAATACTGATCTGGATTATCCGCGTCGTGGTGGTGCTGTTGTTTGTGTGGTTCGCGGCAAAAAACGCTGATCCCATCATGCTGCACGGCTATATGGATGCGACCTTGACGGCACCGCTCGCGCTAATATTGCTGGCATTTTTTGGCGGTGGATTGCTGCTGGGACTAATGGCGTCATTGATGACGATGTTCCGCCTGAAACGCGAAATCCGAAAATTGAATCGTGCTTTGCAACATAAAAACCGCGACGAAATTGCCACCTTGCCGCCGGCATCACCTGTACCAAACAGTACCATGCCGCGGCTTTGATTTTTATGCTGATGCCATTTCCTGAAAATCTTCGGTGTCGCCGCTTGCCATCTTGCTACCTTCGGTTTGGCCAGCGCCTAGACGCATTCTTCCATGAACATTGACGCGGGCTGGCTTCCTTGGGCGTTAGTCGGCGCACTGATATTTTTTGCAGCGGGCTGGTTTGTGGCACGACTCGATTTGAAGCAGTTATTGATTGAATCAAGAGCCATGCCGCAGTCGTATTTCAAGGGCCTGAATTTCTTGCTTAACGAGCAGCAAGATAAGGCAATTGAAGCTTTCATTGAGGTCACCAAAACTAACCCCGAAGCCGTAGAGTTGCAATTTGCGCTGGGAAGTCTGTTCAGGCGGCGCGGAGAGGTGGATCGCGCTATCCATGTGCATCAGAATCTTTCCGAGCGCAATGGGCTTTCGGTCGAGGCCCGCACTACTGCCTTGATTGAGTTGGCCATTGACTATCAAAAATCAGGCTTGACCGATCATAGTGAAAAAATATTATCTGATCTTGCCGCGAAGGCAGTGGGCACCACCTCGCAGCAGGCGCAAACTTTGCGTCTGCTGCTGGATGTTTACGTACAGGAAAAAAATTGGTTAAACGCCATTGATGCGGCTTCGCGTCTTGATGCGGGCACACCTGAAGAGTTCGGCACGACAAAATTATCGCTATCCAAACGGCGTCGCTATCAAAAAGAAGTCGCGCATTTTTATTGTGAGCTGGCAGCTGAGTTACGCTCAAATCAGCCGCAAGAGCCCAGTGCCGCTAGTACGTCAAGTACATCAAGCAGGGATGGTGAAGCTAATGCTTATCTCGACTTAGCGTTGGCCGCAGATCCGGACTGCGTGCGTGCGAATTTGATGCGCGGTGAGTGGCAGGCTAAGGCACATCAGCATGCGGACGCAATTGCGACCTGGCATAAAATAGAACAGCAGGATCCCGCATTTCTGGGGCTGGCGGCGGATCGATTGCTCGACAGCTATCGCGCGCTTGACAATGGCGCAAATGGTCTCGCTGATTTGCGAAATTTACAGCAGCATTATCCGGCGCTGGATTTACTCAACGCGATTTTTGATGCCACGCTGGCCAGTGACGGCCCGCATGCCGCGTATGAATTAGTGAAGGAAGATTTGCGCAACAATCCTACGTTGGTGGGATTGGATCGCCTGCTCGAAGCGCAAATATTGGCGGCACCGGAAGAGCGTAAACATGATTTGCAGATGCTCAAGGAGCTTGTGCACAGCCATTCCAGCACGCTTGCGGTTTATCTATGTAAACAATGTGGGTTTAAAGCCAAACAATTTTATTGGCAATGTCCGGCTTGTGGAGGATGGGAGACCTTCTCGCCACGGCGCACCGCAGAATATGAAACAGCCAATCGTCATCTGGCGCGCTCCCAGATTGAGGGCCGACGATTACCTGCTGAAGATTGACCAGCTTTGTAATTTACGCGCGGTAATATAAACAACATAACGCGAACACCACAATAAAAACATTACAACCAACAGGCAACCAATATGAGTAGCAAACCCATTATTGTGGTTCTTGATTACGATAACGCCAGCGATGCGTTATCGCTCGCGGATCGGCTCGACCCAACAATGTGTCGCGTTAAAGTCGGAAAGGAGTTGCACACGGCGGCGGGTCCGCAAGTCGTTGAGGCCTTAATGGCGCGTGGCTTTGATGTGTTTCTCGATCTCAAGTTTCATGACATTCCGAACACGGTGGCCGGTGCCTGCAAAGTAGCCGCCAGCCAGGGTGTCTGGATGGTGAATGTACATGCGTGTGGCGGGAAAAAAATGTTAACAGCCGCGCGCAACGCAATCGACTCCGTAAACGGTAACAAGCCGTTGTTAATTGGCGTCACCGTGCTGACCAGCCTGGCGCAAAGCGAGCTGCTTGAGATCGGGCTGGACGCAAATCTTCCCGCCTCAGTGTTACGTTACGCAGCGCTAACGCAAGACGCAGGATTAGATGGTGTTGTTTGTTCAGCGCTTGAAGCGACTTGGCTAAAAGATCGTTTCGGTAAGGCGTTTAAGTTAGTAACGCCCGGTATTCGTTTGGTAGACGACGTAAAAGGCGATCAAGCGCGAGTGGTTACACCGGTAGATGCGATTAAAATGGGTGCCGACTATTTGGTGATTGGTCGCAGCATTACTCAGTCCGCAGACCCGGTTGCGACCTTGCATAAAATTTACAACGACTTGAAAACTCTGGAAATGAGCAAATGAAGTTAACCATTATTGGTACGGGCTACGTGGGATTGGTGTCAGGCGCTTGTTTGGCAGATGTGGGCAATAGCGTATTGTGCCTCGACCTTGATCCACGCAAAGTCGACATTTTGAATTCTGGCGGCATTCCGATTTACGAGCCAGGATTAAAAGAGATTGTTGCCAATAACGTAGCGGCGGGACGGCTACGTTTTACCACCGATGTGGCCGAGGGCGTTGCGTGGGGTGATATACAAATGATTGCGGTCGGTACGCCGCCCGGTGAGGACGGCTCGGCTGATCTGCAATATGTGTTGTCAGCAGCGCGTAATATCGGCAAACACATGACATCAAAAAAGATTGTGGTCGATAAGTCGACCGTTCCGGTGGGCACGGCAGATAAAGTACGCGAAGCGATTGCCGAAGAATTAAAGACGCGAAAAATGGACATGCCATTCTCGGTAGTATCGAACCCCGAGTTTTTAAAAGAGGGCGCGGCGGTTGAAGATTTTATGCGGCCAGATCGCATCGTGGTCGGCGCGGATAATGGCGAAACAATTGACGCCATGCGTCAACTCTACGCGCCGTTTCAACGCAATCATGACCGCATTATGGTGATGGATATTCGCTCGGCCGAGCTGACCAAATATGCGGCAAACGCGATGCTTGCCACCCGAATCTCATTCATGAACGAGCTGGCCTTGCTGGCTGAAAAATTGGGCGCAGATATTGAATCGGTCCGCCGTGGTATCGGCTCTGACCCGCGTATCGGTTATCAGTTTTTGTATCCGGGCATTGGCTATGGCGGATCATGTTTTCCGAAAGACGTGCAGGCGCTGCAACGTACCGGCACGGAAGTGGGCGTTGAATTGAAGTTGCTCGATGCGGTTGAACGCGTGAATTACGCGCAAAAGCATGTGCTGACGGAAAAGGTCGTGGCCCGATTTGGTGCCGACTTAACCGGCAAGAAATTTGCGATGTGGGGATTGGCATTTAAACCCAATACCGACGATATGCGCGAGGCCCCCAGCCTGGTGTTGATCGATGATTTAACCAAACGCGGTGCAACGGTGGTGGCGTTTGATCCCGCTGCGATCGAGGAAGCCAAACATACGCTGGGTAGCAACAAAAACGTGAGCTTTTCTAGCTCCGCGATAGGCGCGCTTGGGGGCGCGGACGCGCTGCTCATTGTGACTGAATGGAAAACGTTCCGCGCGCCGGATTTTGCGGCAATGAAGGCGCAAATGAAAGCGCCCGTGGTATTTGACGGCCGTAATTTATATGAGCCTGCGGCCATGCGCGAATCAGGTTTTTCGTATTACCCCATTGGCCGCGCCCAAGCCGTTTGAGCATGGTCAAACTTAATCTACCCGATTGCAGCCAAGCCCGCGTGTTGGTCGTGGGCGACGTGATGCTGGATCGTTATTGGTTCGGCAATGTTGAGCGCATTTCGCCTGAGGCACCCGTACCAATTGTGCATGTTCAGCGCACCGAGGAGCGTCCTGGTGGCGCCGCGAACGTAGCGCGTAACGTGGCCGCGCTCGGCGGACAGGCGACGCTGTTGTCGGTGGTGGGGGATGATGAGGCCGGGCGTTCACTCGATGCCTTGCTAGTGCAAGAACGCGTCAAAACCATTTTTCATAAAGATGCGCAACTGCCGACGACGGTTAAGCTGCGGGTGATTGGTCGGCAGCAGCAATTGATGCGGATTGATTTTGAGACGCCACCGTCGCGCGAAGTGTTGGAAGACAAGCTGGGTGATTTTGAATCGCTGGTCGATAGCGTGGACGTGGTGATACTTTCCGACTACGGCAAGGGCAGCCTGACGCACGTGACGAAGATGATTGACGCCGCCAAACGCCACGGTAAGCGCGTGCTGATTGATCCGAAAGGCGATGATTTTTCGAAGTATCGTGGCGCGACCTTGCTGACGCCCAATCGTGGCGAATTTCGGCAAGTAGCGGGGCGCTGGGCGAATGAAATCGAGCTCGCAAAAAAAGCGGAGGCCGTTCGCGAACAATATAATTTTGACGCCTTGCTGGTCACGCGCTCAGAAGAGGGCATGTCACTTTTTACGCGATCAGAAGCCGTCCATGAGCCGACTCAGGCGCGTGAGGTTTATGATGTCTCCGGAGCAGGGGACACGGTGATTGCCACCATCGGCTTAATGCTCGCGGCTGGCGCTTCGATGACGGACGCGATGCGGATTGCCAATCGTGCGGCCGGCGTGGTGGTGGGGAAATTGGGTACCGCTACACTCACGCAGCAAGAATTAATTACGGCATTATAAATAAATGAAACCCTAGCACTGGCGGGCGCTTCAGGCAGTAAATGCTTTTTAAGCCTCGCCAATACTAGGGTTTGATAAATTTTTTCTATGAAGAGCTAATATGACTTATATCGTTACTGGCGCGGCCGGATTTGTCGGCAGCAATATCGTTAAAGCGTTGAATGCGCGCGGTATCACCGATATCGTGGCGGTCGACAATCTTACGCACGCTGATAAATTCAAAAATTTGGTCGATTGTGAAATCGCTGAATACGTCGATAAAAAAGATTTTCTGGAGGTGGTGGAAAGCGGTGAACTCGGTGGTGACATTGATGCGATTTTTCATGAGGGTGCGTGCTCAAACACGATGGAAACTGATGGCCGCTACATGATGGAAAACAACTATCGTTATTCACTGTCGTTGCTTGATTTTTGTGTCGAAGAAGGCGTGCCGCTGATGTATGCATCCAGCGCGGCGGTCTACGGTGGCGGCACTACGTTTAAAGAAGATCGTACATTTGAAGCGCCGTTAAATGTGTACGGTTATTCCAAATTGTTATTTGACCAAGCGGTCCGTAAACGCATTGATGATGCGACTTCGCAAATCGTTGGCTTCCGTTATTTCAATGTGTATGGCCCACGCGAATCGCAAAAAGGTCGGATGGCATCAATGGCATTTCATTTCTTCAATCAATATCGCGCCACCGGAAAAGTAAAATTATTTGAAGGTAGCGGCGGCTTTGGCCATGGCGAGCAAAGCCGCGATTTTGTAAGCGTTGAAGATGTGGTCAAAGTAAATTTATTTTTTCTTGATAACAATAACGTTTCAGGCATATTTAATCTTGGCACCGGGCGCTCACAGCCCTTCAACGACCTCGCCGTCGCGACCGTAAATGCGATTCGCCATACTGAAGGCAAGCTCGCATCAGACTTGGCCGCGCTCAAACAAGAAGGGGTGATCGAATACGTGCCATTTCCCGACGCGCTGAAGGGCAAATACCAAAGCTTTACGCAAGCCGATATTTCGCTATTGCGCGAGGCGGGGTATACAGATGAATTTTTGACGGTAGAGCAGGGCGTGGCGCGTTATGTACCTTGGCTGCTTGCAAATGAATAGAAAGTAACGAGAGTCAGTGCAGCGAGGGGGCTGAGTGTGCTGAGTGCGCTGAGTACGCGGCCTGCAAATTGCCTGGTACGATAAAAGTCAAATTAATTTTAGAGGCTATACCTCAATCAGGGAATGAGAGGCTTATTCCCGATCTGCCACGATAATATTATTCGGTATTACATATAAAAAAGTTAGTCTGGCAAATAGCGTTGCCCGCAATTGCGAAAATAAGCGTCCAATACGGGTGCTACCATGTTGATCAGACCTGCACTGTTTGGAATCAAACCCGTACGCCTCGTGGTCTGGATATTTGCGACGTTTTAGTCTTTGCTCTATCAGGACGCGCTTTCGCTGACGCCTTGGCAGGATAGGTGCTTTTCGAAAGCGCAGGGGCGCAAGGCTGCGGCAGTAGCAGTTGCCACGGTGCAGCGCCTGGCATGTCTAACCCCAAAATTCTGCACGCCGCCAAGGCACCTGCGGTAGTTTCAAACGCAATTACAAACGCAATTACAAACGGGATGGGCGGGCGGGTAGCAGCCAATTTTACAGCTCAAAATCTGGCTGATTTGACTGATTATATCGATACGAGGATTACCAATCCCGTGAACTTCGGTGCGGTAAGTTACAACCCGGGTGGCATCGGCACGCCGGTCGCCAAAGCCATTGTTGCGCCAGATTTCATTTTGCCTTCCGCTTACAACACGTTTGATCGGTTAAGCATCGTTAACGCGAATAGTGCTACCGCCAGCTTTACAGTGACGACTTCAAACGGCACCTTTGAAACGGCACCTTTCAAACGGCACCTTTCAAACGGCACATTTCAAACGGCACCTTTGAAACGGCACCTTTGAAACGGCACCTTTGAAACGGCACCTTTCAAACGGCACCTATCTCGCACCGGTGAGCCAATGCTCAAGCGCGACGTTTACCTATCGCGCGACACGCGAGACAATACTAATTCCAGCGTGCGGACCGGCAACGTAACCAGTACCAATCCTGCCGCACCGGTCGCATCAGGTAGCGCCTCGACGATTGCCTACAGCACATCGGCAACTGCAGTCCCACGCACCCTTAGCGGTACGCTCACCAGCAGCATCACCATCACCCAATAACCGAGTGTTGGCAGCGTATCAGCGTCTGGTGCAACCGTGTCCTATACCGCGCAATACCGCCTATACCTCGCCTGTCACGTTCAAATACCGCGCTAACCCGCCTTGTGGCACGCAGTCGGCTGAGGCAACGGTTACCCTGAGTAACGCGACGACGACAGCCGCCACATTTACGGCGAGTGTTGATGGAGCCTACGTGGTGCATCGTCGCCACCAACGCCGCCAGCCGCGGCACGACGTCAAGTGCGCCAGTGCAGGTGCGTATTGTTGTAGATAGCTCAGTAGCTCTTGCACCCGCAAATGTCCGGTTCGCGGATATCAAAACAGTATTGCAATCAGCCAGTAGCGGCTGTACCAATGCCGGTTGTCACGGCATCGCCAGCGCGGGCGGTGCTGGTGCGCCGTTGGTGTTGGGCAACATCGACAAAAATGGCGATGGCAGCATTGGCGATGCGACCGATGATGCATGGTTATGCGCAGAAGTGCGCGGCTGGATTAATTTTACTGCCGTTATTGCCAGTCCGTTACACGCAAACCGTTGGCGGACGAGGATAACAGTGTCACAAATCGCGATCGTCGCGTTCCGCGTATTCACCCGCATCGGCGTATTGCGTGATACTGACGGTAACGCGCCATTGAGCAGCCTTAGACCCGCTTAGACTCGCTTAGACCCGCTTAGATCCGCGATGATGAACGACGTTGACTTCTCTTCTTTTTCGATCACAACCGTGCTGCCACTGCGAACCACCGTCGCGTTCGTATTGACCACAAAAATGATTTCACTGCCCGGCGCGGTTTTTACGGTGTCGCCTGGATTGATCCGCGTTTGCAGATTGGCTTCTTTGTCATTGACATGGTCTGACCCTGTAAACGATAAATTGATTGCGTTAGCGGCAGCTTAGCCAGACGGCCGCTAAAAATTGACTGCGCCAGTACATTGCTCAACGGCAAGCCATTTGCGAAAACACGGAACGACAGCGCCGAACGACAGCGCTGAACGACAGCGCCTGAATTAAAACTTTACGACGCGGATCGTCGATTTGTTTAGATGGCATGTTATGCGCCCCAATACATGCGAATAGGTTCGAATGACGTTCAAATGGTTTACGAATGATTAACGTAATAAGTTTGACGCTTGATTTTTTGATCTGACTAGCTGTTTTTGATCTCCACTCGATTCTACGGATTGAATGCGACTTCACAACAACAATTACGACGGCGAACACACGTTTCATCTGGTGCGCTGCGCACCCCCCCCGATTGGGCGACGCTGAAAGTAGGCACTGAGGTGCCTCTAAAGCTTAATGATCGCACCACCATGACATCGCAGTTGAAGCTTCATGGTCTTGCTGACATGGGTATTGGTGCTACTAATATTGGCGCTGTTGTTGTCATGGCTGTTGTTAGGGGGGCTGCGCTAGTGACCTCCCGAGTCGCATGATAAAATCTGGTTACATTCAACCGCGGCAGGTCCCCCTTTGCGGACTTGCTCTACCTCTTGAGGCTATGCATGTTTTCCCGTTCCAATACGATTGAAAAAACTGATCCCGAAATTTTTGCGATGATTCAGAAGGAAAATCAGCGCCAAGAAGACCATATTGAATTGATTGCGTCTGAAAACTACACCAGTCCTGCCGTCATGGAGGCGCAAGGTGGCCAACTCACGAATAAATATGCCGAAGGTTATCCGGGTAAACGCTACTACGGCGGCTGTGAATTTGTTGACATTGCAGAAACACTGGCCATTGATCGCGTCAAAAAACTGTTTGGCGCGGAAGCGGCCAACGTACAGCCAAATTCTGGCTCGCAGGCAAATCAAGCGGCGTTTTTCGCGCTGCTCAATCCAGGCGATACCTTTCTCGGCATGAGTCTGGCGGAGGGCGGGCATCTAACGCATGGTATGCATTTAAATATGTCCGGTAAATGGTTCAAACCAATCTCGTACGGGCTGAATGCGAAGGAAGAAATTGATTACGACCAAGTGGAACGTCTGGCCCATGAGCACAAACCCAAGCTGATTCTGGCGGGTGCATCGGCATATTCGTTGCGCATTGATTTCGAGCGTTTTTCTAAAATCGCCAAGGATGTAGGCGCCTATTTTATGGTCGATATGGCCCACTATTCGGGCCTGATTGCCGGCGGCGTCTACCCAAACCCGGTTCCGCACGCCGACATCGTAACCACCACCACACACAAGGGCCTGCGCGGGCCGCGCGGTGGGATTATTTTGATGAAATCGCAGCACGAAAAAATCATCAATTCGGCGATTTTTCCTGGCATTCAAGGCGGCCCCCTCATGCATGTGATCGCCGCCAAGGCGGTCGCGTTCCATGAGGCGCTGCAGCCAGAATTCAAAACTTACCAGCAACAAGTGGTAAAAAACGCCCACGTCATGGCCGAAACCCTGATGAAGCGCGGTTTGCGGATCGTGTCGAGCCGCACTGAATCTCACGTCATGCTGGTTGATTTGCAGGCCAAGAAAATTACTGGCAAAGAGGCCGAAGCTGTGCTCGGTCATGCCCACATTACGGTGAATAAAAACGCGATTCCGAACGACCCTGAGAAGCCGTTTGTCACCAGTGGCGTACGACTCGGTTCACCGGCAATGACGACACGTGGATTTATGGAGTCTGAAGCCGAAATGACGGCGAATTTGATTGCCGATGTCTTAGATAATCCGCGCGACGACGCCAACATTTCGGCCGTGCGCGTGAAAGTTTCAGCGTTGACGAAGAAGTTTCCGGTTTACGGATAAGGCTGGCCCTGAAGCAAGATAAAAAATGAAATGCCCCTTTTGTAGCGCGCAAGAAACACAGGTAATCGATTCGCGCGTGGGAGAAGAGGGTGATGTGGTGAGGCGTCGGCGACGTTGTACGGTTTGCCATAAACGCTTCACCACCTATGAAACTGCCGAGTTGCGGATGCCAACCATTGTGAAATCAAATGGTCAGCGTGAGGATTTTTTGCGAAAAAAATTGGAGACGAGTTTTCATCGCGCGCTGCACAAGCGCCCCGTGAGTGAAGAGCATGTGCTGGCTGCGATGGATCGTATTGAGCAAACGTTATTGAACGAAGCCAAGCGTGAATTGCCTTCCCGCAAGGTTGGCGAAATGGTGATGGCGGAATTAAAATTACTTGATGAAGTGGGATATGTCAGGTTCGCCTCGGTTTACCGCAGCTTTTCAGATGCCGAGGAATTTAAAGCGGCGATTCGTGAAGTGCAGAAGAATTAGTTTTGAACATGTTTAGTGCAACCGACCACGCCATGATGGCGCGTGCCATCCAGCTCGGCGAATTAGGGCGCGGTATCGCCACGCCGAATCCGCATGTTGGCTGTGTCATCACTAAGCAGGGCCGCATTATTGGCGAAGGCTTTACGCAAGCCGGCGGCCGCCCACATGCAGAGGCAATGGCCTTATCCGCATGCACCGAATCACCCGAAGGTGCCACTATTTACTCCACGCTGGAGCCATGCGCGCCGCATGAGAAATCACGCGGCCCGGCATGCGCTGATTTATTGATTGAGGCGAAAGTCGCGCGCGTGGTGTCGGCTTTGCATGATCCGTTTGAAGGTGTTGATGGCAAAGGGCACGAACGTTTACGCGACGCGAATATTCAGCTAGATATTGGCTTGATGGCACCGCAAGTTGGCGAGCAGCTAAAAGCATTCCTTGCTCGCGTCTCGCGCAAGCGCCCTTGGATCACGCTCAAAGTCGCGGCAACCATGGACGGCAAAACGGCACTTTTGAATGGCCAATCAAAATGGATCACTAGCGCGGAATCGCGTCGCGATGTTCATTTGTTGCGCTCAAAAGTATGTGCGGTCATGACCGGCATTGGCACAGCCTTGGCGGATGATCCCGCGCTAACGGTTCGCGATGTGCCGTGTAACAGACAGCCGCTGCGTATTTTGCTGGACGGTCGCTTGGATGTTCGCGACGATATGCAATTACTGCGGGGCGGCAACAGCCTGATCGTGACCGCAACGGGGAACGAAGCGCGGGCGGCAGAACTGATGACGCGTGGCGTTGACGTGATGCGAATTCCGACTGAAGCGGTTAAGGGGAAAACGGACCTGGTCGCGATGATGCATGCGCTTGCCCAATATCACCGCGGACTTAATCACATCATGGTGGAAACAGGCGCAAAGTTGAACGCTTCCTTACTCAGTGCCGGCGTGGTGGACGAAATTATTTTTTACGTGGCACCGAGCATTTTGGGTGATGCTGCTCGCGGCTTATTCGCGTTACCCGAGCTCACTGATTTGAAAGATAAAGTTGAGTTGAAATTTTCTGATGTGCGCATGGTCGGCCCTGATCTGCGCATCACCGCAACCGTTAATAATTCAGCAGGAGAAGCATCGTGTTTACCGGCATCGTAGAAACCACGGGCATTATTGAACGCGCAGACGTGAGCACCACGAATACCCGACTTAGTATTAATTCACCGCGCTTAGGCCTGCATAACGTCTCAATCGGTGATTCCATTTCTGTCAGCGGCTGCTGCCTCACCGTCGTCGCCAAAACGCCTGAATCGTTTATGGTCGATGTGTCGCAGGAAACGCTCTCGCTGACCTGCGGCTTGGTGCAGGGTGCTGAAGTGAATCTCGAAAAATCACTGCGCTTTGGCGACCGACTGGGCGGCCATTTGGTCAGCGGCCATGTCGATGGTGTCGGCACCGTGACCACAATGGACGACCTTGGCGCGTCATGGCATCTGCAAATCGAAGCGCCAAACGGGATGGCCAAATTCGTCGCTCGCAAAGGGTCCGTGACCGTAAACGGAATTTCGCTCACCGTCAATAACGTAAAAGACCTGCCCAACGGCAACGCCGTATTCGACATCAACATCATCCCGCATACGTTTCAATTTACGACTATTCGGCTGCTGCGCAAAGGCAGTAAGGTGAATTTGGAAATTGATTTGGTGGCGCGGTATTTGGAGCGGATGCTGGGTACATCAACACAATCGTAGCGTATTTTGACGACAGCCGTTGACTACAACCCAATTACGGCCCAACTACGACTGGATAGGCGCGAGTATTTTTAATCTCAGCCTAGGCAGCCCAATAAAATCACTCGTATTCAGCGTTAAGAATACGTAGCTATGCTCAATTGCCTGTGCCGCTATCCACAGGTCGTTGCAACGTGGCCGTGGCGACCGGCCAGCCTGTTTGACAGCAGCTGCAAGCACGCCAAAAGCGGCCGCCGTGTGGAGGGAAACGCTCAAGGTCGGGCGGCTTTCCACCTAGCGTAAATACGCCGCTCGCATGGCGCGCTCTGTAGGGGCAGGGCATGACTGAACACCAAAATTAAGCTCGCCTAACGAGATCGCGGACGAATATACCGGTGCATCCCCCGCGGCATCGATGATTGCTTGCCGATCCACCTGCCTGGCGGCAAGGCCCACCCATATGCCGCTATCGAAAATCATGCCCACGGATCGCGCACCGTGTGGCCAAAGTCTTCTTTGCTGTCTTTGAGCCACGCGGCGGCCTGCGTTGTCGTCAGCAGCAGCTATGCTCTGCGAGCCCAGCAAGCGCCTGTAACGCCGTCATAGTGCGCGCTGGGGGCACGATTTGGGCAATCAGGGTGTAATTACGCTCGATGGCCACAGTTTCCCCCCGGTTCGCGACGGCATCTAATATTTATCGAGTATTTCTGGCTAGCTCAGTTGCGCCGATTGTTTGCCTTCTCATATATCCACACTGTCTGTATCTATACACACTATGCACAAATATTGTATCCGCCGCGATGTTGGGGCGGCCACGTAAACATTAATATGCGTATGTCAATATTTTTCCAAGATTTCCCATGAAGACGGTTAGTTCTTCCACCGCATAGATTGAAACGTGGGAAAATCCGGTATTGCAAATCAATCGAGAATGACGTTTTCCGTCTAGACATGAATATCTCCACTACTGCAGAAATTATCGACGACATCCGCCAAGGCAAGATGGTGGTCATCGCCGACGCTGAAGATCGCGAGAACGAGGGCGATTTGTTGATGGCGGCCGATTTTGTGACGCCGGAGGCGATAAACTTTATGGCGACGCATGCGCGCGGCTTGATTTGCATGCCGATTTTGGAAGATCATGCGCGGCGATTGAATTTAATGCCGATGGTGGCGGATAACCGCACCTCGCACGGCACCGCATTTACGGCGTCCATTGAGGCCGCGACCGGAGTTTCTACCGGTATTTCGGCCGCCGATCGGGCGCGCACGGTGCGGGTTGCGGCGGCGCGCGGTGCACGGGCAGAAGACATTGTTCAGCCGGGTCATATCTTCCCGCTGATCGCTAAAACTGGTGGCGTGCTTATGCGCGCCGGCCATACCGAGGCGACGTGCGATTTAGCCCAGCTGGCGGGGCTGCACCCAGCGGGAGTGATCTGCGAGATTTTGAAT
>JANYGV010000076.1 GCA_025359285.1 Burkholderiales bacterium | reverse complement strand
TCGAAGCACGCGTGTTCGATGAAATCGCATCACTCGCCGTGGAATACAAAGTCGGCGCACGCAGCCTGCGCGGCATTTTTGAGGAAATGATCGCGCCCATATTATTCGCGATTCCCGACCAGCCAGACGTGAAGGCTGTGTTGATTCGCTCGCTGTTTGAGGATGCGGATTTAATCGCCGATTAGTTGACGAAGCTAATCACGTAAAATAGCGATGAATTTTACTTTTCGCATAGACAAATGACTTCTCAATATCGTATCGCCCCTTCCATTCTTTCCGCTGATTTCGCCTGTCTCGGCGAAGAAGTCCGTGCCGTGATTAACGCTGGCTGCGACGTGATTCATTTCGATGTGATGGATAATCATTACGTTCCGAATTTAACGATCGGCCCACTGGTCTGCGAGGCGGTGCGCCCGCATGCGAAGCGCGCCGACGGCAGCGCGGTGCCGATTGATGTGCATTTGATGGTGAAGCCGGTGGATCGCATCGTGCCGGATTTTGCGAAAGCAGGTGCGTCGATTATTTCATTTCATCCCGAAGCAACTGACCACATTGATCGCACGCTCGGTCTCATTCGCGAAAATGGCTGCAAAGCGGGACTGGTGTTCAATCCGGCGACGCCGCTTTCATATCTCGATTACGTGATGGATAAGGTCGATCTGATCCTTATCATGAGCGTGAATCCGGGCTTTGGCGGACAGAAATTTATCCCTGCTGCGCTGACAAAATTACGCGAAGCGCGTGCCCGGATTGAGCAATCTGGTCGCGACATTTGGCTGGAAGTCGATGGCGGCGTGAAGGCCGACAACATCGCCGAAATCGCGCGCGCGGGTGCGGATACGTTTGTGGCAGGATCAGCGATTTTTGGCGCGAACGATTACAACGCTACCGTCGCCGCCATGCGCGCGGAATTGGCAAAGGCGAAATCGTAGTCATGCATACCCCAAACTCTATAACTGACGCGGTGTTTGAGGCAAATGGCCTGAAGATGCCCGTGGATATTGCCGCTACAGACATATTGCCTGAAGATGCCCAACCTGCCTTGTCTTCAGAAGCACACACTCCCGCAGAGGTAAAAAAAGTTCGTTATCGCGCGAAGCCAAAATTTAGCTTCCCGATACCCCTGAAAGTGGTCTTGATCGACCTTGACGGCACGCTGCTCGATACCGTGGGCGACATTATTCACGCCGCCAATTTAATGCGCGGCACCTTGGGGTTTCAATCATTGGATGCGACGGTAATTCGTAATTTCGTCGGTAAAGGCATTCCCAATTTGGTGGCAAAAACATTGAGCGACGCCGTCGGTGAAGTCGGCCCGACCGCGCTCAAGGTCGCTGTCGCTAGTTTTGAACGCCAATATGAAGCCTGTTTTACTGACACCAGTAAGCCCTACCCCGGTGTCATTGATGGCCTGAACGCCTTGAAGGACGCGGGGTTTCGCTTAGGCTGCGTAACCAATAAGGTAGAAAAATTCACGCTGCCGCTGCTCGAAAAAAACGGACTGCGTGATTATTTTGAAATCGTCGTTTCTGGCGACACCTTGGCTGAAAAAAAGCCACATCCGATGCCGCTATTACACGCGGCTGAATTTTTCGGCTGCAAGCCGATCGAGATGTTATTGATTGGTGATTCCATGAATGACGCCCAAGCCGCCCGCGCCGCCGGTTGCGCCGCGTTTATCGTGCCCTATGGCTACAACGAAGGCCACGAATTACGCGGGCTCGATTGCGATGCGTTTATTGACGATATCCCAGCCGCGCTAAAGTTGGTTAGAATAGCAATTGCGTAATTTCTAAACTGTCTAACAATGAGTGTTTTCACAAAAATTGGTTCTTGGTGGCGATGGCAAATCTGGCGTTGAGTTCTTATTGAGCTTTTCGAGCCCGTCTTTTATTGCCTCGCGTCCACCAACCTTTTTTGCTGAAAACATCATGACTGACATTGAATTTCAACGCCTCGTCGCCCTTGGTTTTAACCGAATTCCGGTGACGCTCGACACCTTTGCCGATCTCGACACGCCGCTGTCGATTTATCTCAAGCTGGCCAACAAACCTCATTCCTATTTACTCGAATCGGTGATCGGTGGTGAGCGTTTCGGGCGCTACTCCATCATCGGGTTGCCGGCGCGTGAATGGCTGGAGGTGCGCGGTCGCGAGTGCGCGGTCGTACGCGCTAAAACCGGCGGCGCAACCGAAAAAATTGAGCACAAATTCGTCGAAGATCCGCTCGCGTTTGTTGAAAAATATCGGGCACGTTTTAATGCGGCGCCGATTGAAGGCGCGCTGCGTTTTGCAGGCGGCCTGGCGGGTTATTTTGCCTACGATACGGTGCGCTATATCGAGCCAAAGCTGGCGAAGCATTTGGACGACAAATTTACCAGCAAACACGATCCGCTCGGGGTGCCCGATATTGTGTTGATGCTGTCAGACGAGCTGGCGGTGGTCGATAATTTGTCGGGTAAGTTGTATTTGATTGTCTACGCTGACCCCGCGCAACCAAATGCGCTCTCGAATGCACAACGCCGGCTGACTGAACTCCGCCTCGGTCTGCGCAGCCACGCAGCGCTGCCCGTGTATGTGCCTGGCGGTCCCGCACCAGAGCCAAAATCTGAAATCGGCAAAGAAGCGTTTTTAAACGCGGTTGCAAAATCGAAGCAATATATTGTTGATGGCGACATCATGCAGGTGCAGATTTCGCAGCGTATTACACAAGCCTACGACGCACCACCGATCAATTTATACCGCGCGCTGCGCTCCATCAATCCATCGCCGTATATGTTTTATTTCGATATGGGTGATTTCCATATTGTCGGCGCATCGCCGGAGATTTTGGTGCGGCAGGAAGGCAGCAAAGTCACGGTTCGCCCAATCGCGGGGACTCGCAAACGCGGCGCCACACCGGAGCTGGATCGTGAGCTTGAGACCGAGCTGCGTAATGATCCTAAAGAACTGGCCGAGCATTTGATGCTGATCGATTTAGGTCGCAATGATATTGGCCGCATTGCGAAATTTGGCAGCGTGAAAGTGACGGAACAATTTGTCGTCGAGCGCTATTCGCATGTGATGCACTTGGTGTCGCATGTCGATGGCGAAATTGTCGATGGCATTGGCCCCATTGATTTATTACGCGCAACGTTTCCGGCGGGCACCGTGACAGGCTCGACCAAAGTACGCGCGATGGAAATCATTGATGAATTGGAACCAACCAAACGTGGCGTCTATGCTGGCGCTGCAGGCTATATTGGCTTCAACGGCAATATGGACCTGGCGATCACGATTCGCACCGGCGTGGTGAAAGACGGCATGCTGTATGTGCAGGCGGCAGCGGGAATTGTGGCGGATTCGGTGGCCGAGTTGGAATGGCAGGAGACCGAAAATAAAGCGCGTGCCCTGCTGCGCGCAGCGGAATTGGTTTCGGCTGGCATCGACACAAACGCGTGAGGAAAGCATGACAACATCATCAACCGATTCATTAATTGATTTACGCTCGGATACCGTCACGAAACCGACGTCGGCGATGCGCGCGGCAATGAACGCCGCCGCGGTCGGTGACGATGTTTATGGTGATGACCCAACGGTCAACCGCTTGCAAGAGCGCGTGGCAGATTTGGTCGGTATGGAGTGTGGATTGTTTATGCCATCAGGTACGCAAAGTAACCTGGTGGGCCTGATGGCGCATTGCCAGCGCGGCGAAGAATATATCGTGGGCCAGGATGCACACACGTACAAATATGAGGGCGGCGGCGCGGCGGTATTGGGCAGCATTCAGCCGCAACCGATTGAAAACGCGGCGGACGGCACTATCCCGCTGGAAAAAATTCGCGCGGCGGTTAAGCCAGATGATGCACATTTCGCCCGCACACGTTTAATCGCGATTGAAAATACGATTGGCGGCAAAGTAATACCTGAGACTTATTTGGCTGCGGTACGCGCGTTTGCCGTTGGCGCGGGGTTGAGCACGCATCTGGATGGCGCTCGAGTATTCAATGCGGCGATAAAAACGCAGCGCAGCGTGAAGCAAATCTGCACGCATTTTGATTCGGTATCGATTTGCTTGTCAAAAGGCCTCGGCACACCCGCTGGCTCAGTGTTGTGCGGATCAAAAGATTTCATCAAGGCGGGGCACCGCTGGCGCAAAATGTTGGGCGGCGGGATGCGGCAGGTAGGCTTTCTGGCGGCCGCTGGTTTATATGCGCTTGACCATCATGTTGAACGGCTGGTGGAAGATCACGACAACGCGGCTTATTTGGCACAGGCGCTCAACACGATTGAACCGTTAAAA
>JANYGV010000075.1 GCA_025359285.1 Burkholderiales bacterium | reverse complement strand
CTGCGCGACGGCCAAATCGTTGAGGAAAAAATTATTCAGATGAATCTCTCAGCCGATCATGACATTATCGACGGCGCGCAAATGATGCGCTTCATAGAGCGTTTAAAAAAACGTCTTCATCACGGCACAATGTCGGTATAGCCAAAACACTGTCAGTCCGCAAAGTCCTTAAAATGAAATTTTGCAGCCACCGTGGATAAACGGCTTCGTGTTAATAATCCTCTTATTCACAAAACCGCTGTAAAGCGACATTGAAGAAAAAACGCAACAAAAAAGGTCTTGTACTTTCGCACAAGACCTTATGTATTCTGGCTCCCCGACCTGGATTCGAACCAGGGACCTGCGGATTAACAGTCCGTCGCTCTACCGGCTGAGCTATCAGGGAATCGTTAATTGATGAGTTATTCAATTGCTGCTGCAAATACACTCTCATTTAATGCTCCAAAGTATAGCGTTTTTGAAGCCATTTCGTCAATTCCCGTTCGACTTTTTTAATCCCTACAGGCGCTTTTCGCCTCCTTGTTTTGAATTTCTAGTCACGCATAGCGGCAAGCTTTCCACTCAAGCGGATTTTAGAGGGCGTTTTGCATGGTCAAGCGCGCCAATATTAGAATTTCTTAGCGTCACGCTCATATGCAACCTCACCGGCCACGTACGTCGCCTTGGTCGCCCGATCATCGGCCATGGTCATTTGCACGGCGAGCATTTCGTCGATTGATTTACAAAACTTCATGCGGAATTCGATCATGGCGGTGGATTTCAAATCGAGTACGACCATGTCGGCGTCGCCACCTTTTTGCAGCGAGCCGATTTTATTTTCAAGATGCAACGCTTCGGCTGCACCTCGGGTAGCTAAGTAATAGGCATCGGCGGCGCATAACGAATGGCCGCAGAGTTCGCCTATTTTGTAGGCTTCGCCCATGGTGCGCAGCGGTGACAGGCTGGTGCCTGCGCCCACGTCGGTGCCGAGGCCCACGCGCACCGGGCGCTGTTGGTTTTTTGGGTCACCGAATTTGAATAAGCCCGAGCCTAAAAATTCGTTCGAGGTCGGACAATGCGCGACCCCAGCATCGGCATCACTTAAGCGCTGCCATTCAGCTTCCTGCAAATGAATGCCATGGCCGAAAACGGCGCGTCGGCCGACAAGGCCATAGTGATCGTAAACATCGAGATAATTTTTATGCTGCGGGAAAAGCTCTTTCACCCACGCGACCTCATCGTGGTTTTCCGAAATATGCGTTTGCATGAAGCAATCTGGGAATTCGCGCCATAACGCGCCCGCCGCTTCTAGCTGCTCAGGGCTGGAGGTGGGCGCGAATCGCGGCGTAATTGCATAACTGAGCCGCTTGTTTCCATGCCATTTTTCGATGAGCGCTTTCGATTCATCGTAGCCGCGCTGCGGTGTATCGCGGAGCGCCTCGGGCGCGTTGCGATCCATCATCACTTTGCCAGCAATCATGCGCAGATTTCGCCTTGATGCTTCGTCGAAAAACACGTCTGTCGCGTGCGCATGAACCGTGCCGTACACCATCGCGGTGGTGGTGCCAACCCGTAAACATTCATCGAGAAAAAAACTCGATACCACCCGCGCATGATTCACATCTGCGAACTGCTGCTCAGCCACAAAGGTGTAGCGATTCAGCCAGTCAATCAGCTGTTTGCCATAGGCGCCGATAATCTGCGTTTGCGGATAATGCACATGCAAATCGATAAAGCCTGGCAGCACCAAGGCATCGGTGTAGGTCGTGATTTCGCAGCGTGGCGATGACGTTTTAAGTGTTTTTTTAATGTCGGCATACGCGCCAAAATCCGTGATGACGCCGTTTTCAAACACGATTAGCGCATCTGCTTCATAGCGCATCGCGGCTTGTGCGCCGACTAGAAATGGATCGGCGGTGAAGGTTAACGCGGCACTGCGGATGGCCTTCATTTATTACGCTTCGTGCGGATCGGGATTTTCCTGAGTTCGGGAAACAACCTGCATTGCGCTCACGGCGGCTTGTGCTGGCACCCGAGGTGTTGCGGTCACGACATCAGCGTTCTGCGCGCGGTGCAGTAGCGCGTGATCCATTAACACCAGCGCCAGCACGGCCTCTGCAATCGGCGTGGCTCGAATGCCAACGCAAGGATCATGGCGGCCATGAGTATTGATGACCACCGGTTCGCCCTGCTTATCAATGGTTTGGCGATCCAATCTAATCGACGAAGTCGGTTTTATCGCAATCGAGACGGTCACATCTTGACCCGTGGAAATACCGCCGAGCACGCCACCTGCGTTGTTCGATAAAAATCCCTGTGGCGTCATTTCATCCGAATGCTCAGTCCCGAGCTGCTCCACGCTGGCAAATCCCGCGCCGATTTCAACCGCCTTGACCGCGTTAATGCCCATCATCGCGAATGCAATTGCGGCATCCAATCGGTTATAAATAGGCTCGCCCCAGCCGACCGGCACGCCGCTTGCGACGACGTTAATTCTCGCGCCGCAGCTTTCGCCGGATTTGCGAAGTTTGTCCATATACGTTTCGAGCAAATCGACAACGCCTTCGTTCGCGACAAAAAATGGATTGCGGCAAACTTCATCGAAATTTTCAAACGCGATTTTGTGTTCGCCCAGCTGTGAAAGATAGCCGCGCACTTGCACGCCGTAACGTTCAAGCAGCCATTTTTTTGCGACTGCACCCGCCGCAACCGTCGGCGCCGTCAAGCGCGCGGATGAACGCCCGCCGCCGCGATGATCGCGCACCCCGTATTTTTGCAGGTAGGCGTAGTCAGCATGGCCCGGCCGGAATGCTTCGGCGATATTCGAATAGTCTTTGCTGCGCTGATCTTCATTTCGGATTAAAAGGGCGATCGGTGTGCCGGTGGTTTTGCCTTCAAATACGCCGGATAAAATCTCCACCGAGTCGCTTTCGCGGCGCTGCGTCACATGGCGCGAGGTACCCGGTTTTCGGCGATCTAGATCATGCTGGATGTCGGCCTCGGTTAGCGACATTCCTGGCGGACAG
>JANYGV010000386.1 GCA_025359285.1 Burkholderiales bacterium | reverse complement strand
ATATTGGCGGCGGACGGCGTGCCTTCAGCCAGACTGTGCAGATACGCCATGCCGCCGATGTTTTGTAAATCGCCCGCCATTTGCAGCGCTTCCGCTACCGTTAAAACGTCGGCCGCTTTGTTGTCAGCGATCAGTTTCGATACCGCGTGATAAATGCGGCGATGATCGTCGCGGTAAAAATCTTCTTCTGCGATGATGTCGCCGATGCGATCCCATGCCTCGTTGTTGAGCAGCAAGCCACCCAGAACTGATTGCTCGGCTTCGATAGAGTGTGGTGGTAGCTTCAACGCCGAGATGGCGCTGTCAGTGGCGTAGACGGGTAATGAGGAGGGGTTGGCGGCCATTTATTTCTTTAGTCGGTGGTGGAGCGGATGTGACAGTGATAGCAAAGGCATGTTCTCAACATCTTGGGTCATCCCGGTTGTTGGAGACGCCATTCGATGCGAAGGCTGGGATGACGGCATAGAACACACTATTCGCTTTAGTTTGCGCCTCCATTTATCCACAGGCAACGCACAACCCAGTGTGTATGTTGTGGATAACTGGTGCATAAAACAGTACCCGTGATTCAAAAAGCACAAATAAAAACGCCGCCTTTTGCAAGGCGGCGCTTCGATACTGACTTAAAAATAATGAGGCAAAAGCTTACGCGTGTTCACCCAAAACGGATACGGTGATTTGTGCTTTTACATCGGTGTGCAAATTAAGCGTCAGCGGGAAATCGCCCACAATTTTGAGCGGGCCATTTGGCATCATGATTTCGCCTTTTTTAACGTCAAAACCTTGTTTGGTCAACGCTTCAGCGATGTCGTGGTTAGTCACGGAGCCAAATAGACGGCCATCCACCCCGGCTTTTTGGGTGACTTGGACCATGTAGCCTTCGAGCTTTTCGCCGCGCGCTTGTGCGGCGACCAAAATTTCGTTGGCTTTGGCTTCGAGCTCGATGCGCTTCGCCTCGAACTCGGCTTTATTGGCATCGGTGGCGCGCTTGGCTTTGCGTTGCGGGATCAGGAAGTTACGCGCATAACCATCCTTGACCTTCACGACATCGCCGAGTTGGCCGAGATTTACAACTTTTTCCATCAAAATAATTTGCATGATTTTGTCCTTATCCGATCGTAAAGATTAATGCAGATCGGTGTAATGGATCAGCGCGAGGAAACGCGCGCGCTTGATCGCTACATCCAACTGACGTTGATATTTGGCTTTGGTGCCGGTGATACGAGCCGGAATAATTTTGCCGTTTTCGTTGACAAACTCTTTCAGGATGCCGATGTCTTTGTAATCAATTTGAACAACTTTTTCAGCCGTGAAGCGGCAGAATTTTTTACGGCGAAATAATCCGCGATTAGGATTGCGTGTGTCTTTTTTGTTTTTGTCGAACTTTTTACCGCGTGGGCCTGGACGGGGCATGATTCACCTCAGAAATAAATTAGTTTGAATACTTGAATTGGGTTATGTGCAAAATCAACATCGAGTTGTAGCGATTCTTTTGGCTTAAAAAACCTTTGACGGTGAGCGCATCTGAAACCTTGACGTTATTCAACGCCTCAGCCACTTCACCGAACGCCACCGCATTTATTTCAGCTTCAACATCGACAGAAGAATTACCTTCAACTTGTTGAGACTGATGCGTTAGCGTGAGATTCAGTGCCGCGAGGCCACCGGGGGTTACCCGAATTACATCGCGTGTTGCAACTACACCTTCAAGAACCACCGTGTTGGCGATAAGTTTCATTGTTTCAAAAACCGCGCGACCAACGAACTCAGAAACCTGTTTTTATGCAGCAACCGCGTATTACTACGACTACGCGGCGACCTTAACGTCATCTTTCAGATCGTGCGATCTGGATTTCTCTTCTTTCATCATGGGCGACGGAGCCGTTTCAGCCGCGTCGGTCTTGACGATCAAATGACGCAAAACCGCATCGTTGAACTTGAATGCGTGCTCAAGTTCATCAAGCGTGGTCTGGGCCACTTCAATATTCATCAGCACGTAATGCGCTTTGAAAATTTTCTGGATCGGGTAAGTCATCTGACGACGACCCCAATCTTCAATGCGGTGCACCTTACCGGCCGCAGCAGCAATGGTTGCCTTGTAGCGATCAATCATCGCGGGCACTTGTTCACTCTGATCCGGGTGAACGATAAAAACGATTTCATAATGGCGCATAAATTCTCCTTATGGATTAAGACCTTATGGTCAGTTGAGCTTCCCCACATGCGCACGCGGGTGAAGCAAGGGTTGTTCATCGCCGCGTTTAGTTTTAAGACAGACTCAAACCCAATCACGACCAAGCGATAGATTATGCGGGAAAACGTCAATTAAATCAAACGCTTTCGTGTGTCGCGTCGGCGCGGGCGGGACGGAGTTCACGTAGGTCAGGTTCGGGTTGGCAGATAAAGCTATATGACCTACAGAAAAAACAAAACGCTAGCACCAGCGGGCGTTTCAAAGTATTTATGCTTCAAAACGCCCGCGAATACTAGAGTTTGAATTTTTTACGAGTTATTTGGTAACTGTATTCGCCGCTGCGGCAGGTGCAGCGCTGGCCGTTTTAGCCACCTTCGCAAAATCACCTGCCTTCACAAACGTAATTTTGTTCGGGTCAATGAATTTGCGCATCGCGGCTTGCACGTCTTCGGGTTTTAGCGCGGCGATCTTGTCTTCAAACTGTTTAGACCACACAAAACTCCTGCTCAGATATGAATTATTCGACAACGCACCAGCAAGAGCCCCGTCCTGCGCGCGCTGCTGCAAACGCTGTTGCAATGCGCCCGATTTTGCCGCGGCCAGTTCAACCGTGGTAAACCCATCCTTCAACGCCTTGGCCACCTCTTCTTTGAATGCCGCCTCGACCTTACCAATGTTCTGCGGCGCGGCGATGGCGAATGCGCCCCACGAACCACCACGATCCGTGGAACTCACACTCAGCCGCGAGCCTACGCCGTAGCTAAGACCATCTTTTACGCGAATACGCGCCGTCAAACGCGAGTCAAACCCGGCTGCACCGCCCATGATGTAATTCGCGATATACAGCGCCGGGTAGTCAGCATCGATGTCCTGTACGTCGACGTTGATACGAGCCGTAAAAAATGCATTTTCTTTGTCCGGTGTTTCAAGCGCGCGATTCACGGGCGGAATATCTTTGTAAGGGGTTGAAATCAGCACATAAGGCACGCCGCCTTTCCAGTCGCCGAACGCCTCACGAATCGCTTGGGTGACAGCGGCTTCATCGAAGTCACCGACAATCGCAATATCGCCTTTGGCAGCAGCATAGAAGGTCTTGTGGAAATCACGAAGATCACTCAATTTAATGGCTTTTAAATCTTCTTCGGTTTCTTCAAAGCTGTTGGCATAGCGCACGTCGCCACGCGGAAAGGTGTTGAATTGTTTGCTCAACGCCACGCTCGCGAGCGCCTGTGGGTCACTCTTTTGCGATTCAATTTGCGTCAACGATTGTTTGCGCAATTGCTCAAATTCACTTTCTGGAAATGCGGGCTCGCGCATCAGCTGGGCAGCGAGTTTGATGGCCGCAACGATATTGGTGCGATTGGTCTGAAAGCTTGCCGACAAACCACTTACACCACCTGACATTTTTAACTTTTCGAACTCGTCAGCAATCTGCGTGCGGGTTAGTTTGGTGGTGCCGCGCGCGAGCATTTGCCCCGTCATTTGCGCAATCATCGCTTTGCCAAACAATGATTTTTCATCACCGCTACGAAGCCGCATATTGAGGTTGGCCACTTCACCGCGATTCTTTTTCGACAACAGCGAAATGGTCAGCCCGCCCACCTCAATTTTCTTGGTGCGTTTGTCAATATTCGCGTTGTCAGGATCAAATGCTTCAGCCACGGAAGTGGTTTCCTTGCCCTTGAAATCCTTCATTACCTCGGCAATAGTCGGTGGGCCGGCGATTTCGGCGCGCTGTGGAGAATCTTCGGGCTGAAATAATCCGACGACGCGATTATCACGACGATAGTATTTTGCCGCCGCCGCTTTCACTTCTTCTGCGGTCACTTTTTCAGCACGATCACGCGATTGGAAGAAAAGCCGCCAGTCGCCGAGCGCAATATATTCAGACAACTGAACCCCAATATTTTCATGGTTGTTCAGCACCCGCTCGGCATCGTTTGCAAAATTTTTGCGCGCGCGCTCCATCTCTTCTGCGCTGGGCGGATTCTTATAAAAGTCTTCAACTATTTTCGTCAGTTCAGCTTGCACCGGCTCGATTGGCTCGCCTTTTTTCACGACCGCACCGATGATATGCAAGCCACCATCACTGGCCAGCAAGGGGAAGCCGATGATTTGCGCGGCTTTGCCGGTCTCGACCAAGGCTTTATGTAAACGGCCTGAAGGGGAATCACTCAACACGAAATTAAAAAATCCCAATGCATCGGCGTCGGCGTTTAATGCGGAGGGCACTTTATAGCCCAACGCCACAATTTGAATATCACCTTTACGACGCACTGCGAAGCTACGCTCACCATCCTGCGTTGGCTCCACCGTCCAGAGCTTGGGCAATACACGTGTTGGCTTTGGAATTACCCCCAGATATTTTCCCACCCAGCCCAATACTTTGGCCTCATCAAACTTGCCTGCTATGAGCAACACCGCGTTATCCGGCTGATAGTACATACGATAGAACGCCTGTAGATTTTCGATCTTGACGTTTTCGATATCGCTGCGATTACCGATGGTCGAGTTGCCGTAGTTGTGCCAATCGTAGGCGATGCTCTGCATGCGTTTTAACAACACGCCAAACGGCTGGTTTTCACCACTCTCATATTCATTGCGCACCACCGTCATTTCGGAATCCAGATCTTTTTTGGCGATAAATGAATTCACCATACGATCCGCCTCCATCTGCAACGCCCATTCAAGATTCTCGTCGCTGGACTGAAAAAGCTCAAAGTAATTGGTGCGATCCAGCCAGGTTGAGCCGTTAAAACGCATCCCGCGTTTGTTGAAATTCTTGTCAATATCGGGGTTTTTTGGCGTCCCTTTAAAAACCAGGTGTTCCAGCAAATGCGCCATGCCGGTTTCGCCGTAATTTTCCTGGCGCGAACCGACCAGATACGTCATGTTCACCGTCACAGTGGGTTTTGATGCGTCCGGGAACAATAATATTTTTAAGCCATTCGGCAAGCGATATTCGGTGATGCCTTCGACGGACGTAA
>JANYGV010000351.1 GCA_025359285.1 Burkholderiales bacterium | reverse complement strand
GCATACCCACATCACTGGCAATCCGGAGGACTTGGGCTATTCTTCAATCGCAATTTCGACCGCGCGTGAGGCGCTCGATGGTGTGAAAAATGCGCGGCTGACGTTAGAGGCCGGTTTCACCAGCATCCGCAATGTGGGCGCTTCTGCGTACACCGATGTGGCGTTGCGTGATGTGATTGATCGCGGCGATATTCCCGGCCCACGGATTGCGGCATCGGGCCCCGCGTTGGGGATTACCGGCGGACATTGTGACGATACCATGCATGCGCCGCAATTTAAAATTGAAGGCGAAGGCGTGGCGGACGGCGCGGCAGCCGTGGCCAAAAAAGTACGCGAGGTCATTAAATATGGCGCAGATCTGATTAAAATTTGTGCGACCGGCGGCGTGCTGTCATTTCGCGATGACCCTAACGCCTCGCAATATTCATTGGAAGAAATGAAGATTATTGTCAGCGAGGCGCACCGCTTAGGTCGCAAAGTGGCCGCGCACGCCCACGGCGGCGATGGCATCAAGCTGGCAGTAGAGGCAGGCGTGGATTCGATTGAACACGGCTCCTACATTGACGATGCGGGCATTAAGCTGATGAAGGCGCGCGGCACGTATTTAGTGCCAACCGTCTATTTGGGAGACTGGCTGCTGGAAAATGCGGAACGCATTAAACTGCCTGCACCCTTGGTTGCGAAAGCAAAGGTAGTGTTGCCCGCCGCGCGTAAAAATCTGGCCGAAGCGTTCAGGCAAGGCGTGCCCGTCGCCTTCGGCACCGACGCTGCGGTCTATCCGCATGGCTTGAACGGTCGTGAATTCGCAGTGTATGTAAAGCTCGGCATGACGCCATTAGCCGCACTTCAATCGGCCACGATTAACGCGGCAAAACTCATGGGCTGGGAAGATCGTGTCGGTGCAGTGGAGAAAGGCAAATTCGCCGATCTCATCGCCGTGGCCGGTGATCCGCTCAAAGACATCACCGAAATGGAACGCGTGCAGTTTGTCATGAAGGGTGGACAGGTGTTTAAGCAGAAGTAGATGCAGAAGTAGATGGATGCAGAATCTGAATCAAGGGAACCGATTTTTTATAAATAGGCGATGCCGGTCACCAGATTTTAAGGTTTGGCGGGTGCTAAAAAATGCAGTGTGCACCCTCACTAGCGCGCTACATCAACACATTAATAATCGCATTCCCAATCCCCATCAGCGCTGCCCCCGAGATCAACCCTGCACAAATGGGTTCGCATCCTTCGACCCAAAAATCGTGCCCCTTGGTGCCGGGTGTTTTATTGCTGCGACCCATCCACCAAAAAATCATCGCGCCGACCCACATCATGAAGCAGGATTCGGGCGGCAGAATGACGCCTAAGCCAATGGAGACGGCGCTGAGCGGGAAGCGTTGTTTGGTGATGATGCGGGCAATCTCGATGCCGGCGGCGGCAATGGCAGCAACGATCATGGAGATGATGGCGGAGGCCGGCAGGCTCGATAAACCTTTTGCAATAATTTCGGCCACGCCTTTCCATTGCATAGCACCCGGCATGGCGAATTGCTCGGAAACGATGGTGGACGCGGATCGTACGCCGTTTGCATCAGGCGGTAAAAACAACAGGAAGAACAGTGGCACCGCCGCCAGCGCGCCCGCGATGATGCCGATCACGTGGCCGATGGCTTGTTGGCGCGGCTTGGCGCCCAGCATGTAGCCAGGCTTGATATCGGAGAGCAGGTTCGATGCGTTTGATGCAATCTCGGCAGTCATGCCGGCCGGAATCAGATTGCTGGCGGGGTTCACACGATCAATTGCGCCCATCGTAAATTGGGTAATTTTGGAGAGCGATCCGGTGGGTGTCCACGAGGTCAGCGCCATCGAATTCGCACAAATAATCGTGAGCAAAAAAATCAACGGCAGCGAGATGAACGACAGCAACCACGGCACATTAAAAAATGCATGTGTGACCCACGCGGCGATGGCGCTGAATACCGGTACGCCGATGTAGGATATCCACAACGGCACCTCAATACCACGCAATAAATCTTGGCCGCTCGTGGATTCCTTTTTATCGTTGTCGGTTTTGCCAAAGCCGAGTGTTTTGAATGCCTTGGTAAAAATCTCGGGCCGCGCGAACAAACTCACAATAGAGCCAACCACCATCATCGTCACGCCCCACCACAGCGACCATTGATTGACGATCTCGTTTCGCGAAATC
>JANYGV010000295.1 GCA_025359285.1 Burkholderiales bacterium | reverse complement strand
ACGACGTTTTCATAGGTGCGGCCATCGCCCATCACGCCAACGCTTTTGACTGGCAAGTAGACAGCAAACGCCTGGGCAACTTTGTCGTACCAACTCACGCCGTTTTCATCTTTGGTGGCGCGCAGCTCTTCAATAAAAATGGCATCGGCACGACGCAATAAATCGGCAGCGGGTTTACTCACTTCGCCTAAAATTCGCACGCCCAATCCCGGGCCGGGAAAGGGATGGCGGTAGACCATTTCGGGCGCAAGGCCAAGTTCAATGCCGAGTTTGCGAACTTCGTCTTTGAATAATTCGCGCAGCGGCTCAAGCAATTTTAGATGCAACGTATCCGGCAATCCACCAACATTATGGTGCGACTTAATCGTTTGAGCTTTTTTGGCGCCGTTGCCAACTTTAGCCGATGCGGATTCAATCACGTCGGGGTAGATCGTGCCTTGCGCCAACCATTTGGCTTTTGGCAATTTTGCAGATTCGCGCTGGAATACTTCAACAAATACGCGGCCTATAATTTTGCGTTTTTTTTCAGGGTCGGAGACGCCTTTTAACTCATTCAAAAAATTGTCTGCCGCATCGACGTAAATGACTTTCATTTGCAAATGATCGGTGAAGGCTTTTTTAACCTGCGCGGATTCATTCAAACGCATCAGACCGTTGTCAACATAGACGCACGTGAGTTGGTCGCCAATCGCTTTGTGGATCAGCGCGGCGGCGACGGATGAATCGACGCCGCCACTCAGGCCCAATATCACTTCATCATCACCGACTTGCTCGCGAATTTTCGCGACAACCTGCGGAATATATTCGGGCATATTCCAGTGCGCTTCACAGCCGCAAATATCGTGCACGAAGCGGCTGTAAATCGCGGGGCCTTGAGCAGTGTGGGTAACCTCGGGATGAAACTGCACCGCGTAAAACTTGCGTGACTCGTCCGCCATACCAGCGATCGGCGTGGTTTCATTTGACGCAATAACGTTGAAGCCAGGCGGCAATTCGGTGACCTTGTCGCCATGCGACATCCACACATCCAAGAGGCCATGTCCAGCGTGATTAGTGCGGTCTTGCAGGCCATCGAACAATTTTGAATGACCACGTGCGCGGACTTCGGCATAGCCAAATTCCCGCACCAAACCATTCTCCACTTTGCCGCCGAGTTGCGCGGCCATCGTCTGCATGCCGTAGCAAATCCCGAGCACAGGCACGCCTAATTCGAACACAATTTGCGGGGCCCGCACGGTATCGTTTTCGGTGACGCTGGCATGGCTGCCGGACAAAATAATGCCGCTCGGTTTATAGGCTTTGATGTCGTCAGCCGACATATCGAACGGGTGAAGCTCGCAATACACACCCGCTTCTCGTACTCGCCGGGCGATAAGCTGTGTTACTTGAGAGCCGAAATCGAGGATGAGGATTTTGTCGGACATTTTGGCCACGAGCTAAGAAGGAAATGAAATGAAATTAAAAAACGAACGAAAAGCTATTTGGGTTGCAGCACTGGCGGGACATAAATTGGCGTCCCGCGGCTTGAAAAGAAACGCCAAGCCAGCGCCCAGCCGATCAATTGGAGTATTGCCGCCAGATAAAACGGCGCGCCAATACGCCAGTCGTTTTGGGGTAAATGTGTCACCGTGGCCAGCAAATAAGTGCTGACCAGCGGGGCGACCACAACAGCCAGACTGCTTAGCGACTGCAACGAACCCATCAATGAGCCTTGCTGGCTGGGATCGGTAGCTTTGGAGACGATTCCTTGCAACGCGGGGCCGGCGGCGTAAGCAAAAAGATTGGAGAAAATCAACACATAAACCATCCAACCTTCGGTCACAAAACCTATCCCGGCATAAACCAAAATCGCGGTAAAAAGTCCGATCAGGCTGACCCTAACTTCACCGAACACTTTCAGCATGCGCCCCAACAATCCCGCCTGCACCACCGCCGCCGTCATACCCACGCAGAAAAGTGCAATGCCGTTTTCTTTCGGACCCCAGCCGAATTTGAAATGCATATACAGCACCCAAATGGACTGCTGCAAAATCTGTGCGAACGAAAGGCATGCAAAGACCACAATCAATAGGCCAATATCGCGACGCGAAAACAAGCGAAACAAAGATGCAAATGGGTTTATTTTCGCGAGCGTGATCGAGCTGCGCTTATCCAGAGGCAGCGATTCGCGGACAAAAATATAGCCAAAGATGGCGTTGCCAAAACACAATATCGCGCCGACATAAAACGGCAAATGGTAATCAATTCCGCCAAGTAATCCGCCCAGCATGGGGCCACAAATAAAGCCCAGACCAAACGCAGCGCCGATCAGGCCAAATGTTTTTGCGCGATTTTCAGGAGTAGAAATATCCGACGCATAGGCAGAGGCCGTTGACATCGATGCCGAGCAGGCACCCCCAATAAAGCGGCCCAGAAATAGCCATGCCAACGAGGGCGCCCAGGCGGTCACCAAAAAATTCAGCGCCATCCCGGCTGTGGAAAATATCATCACGGGGCGACGACCGATTTTGTCCGAGATCGCGCCCAGCATGGGCATGCATACAAACTGCATCAGCCCGAACGTCGCGGCTAGAATGCCATACCAACGCGTCTGGTCATCGGGCGAGCTAACAAAATTCCCCACCAACAACGGCAACACTGGCACCGCAAGGCCGATCCCCAGCATGTCCAGAAAGACCACAGCAAGGACAAACCTGAAGCCTGCCTTGCGTCTCTTTTCCTCCGCTTTTTGCGCCTCGGATTTTGCACTGTCTACAACATTCAATTCAGCGGCGGGGCTATTCATCATGCTCAATCATTATTTGGTATAACTTTCAGCCGCTTGGGCAACAACGCTATCGGGATCACGGCCAAAGCCAGACGTTACGATCAGTCCACCCGGTAATTCGGCGCTTCCTTCGTCATCTGCACATCATGCACATGCGATTCACGCATCCCGGCTGCGGTGATTTCGACGAACGTCGCTTCCATCCGCATTTGCTCAATGGTCGGGCAACCTACCAACCCCATTGATGCTCGCAGGCCGCCCATCAGTTGATGGATGATCGTGGTGACTGGCCCTTTGTAAGGCACGCGACCTTCCACGCCTTCCGGCACCAGCTTGTCGGCATTGTTAATGTTTTCCTGAAAATAGCGATCCGATGAGCCTTTTTGCATTGCGCCCAACGAGCCCATACCGCGATAGCTTTTATACGATCTGCCCTGGAATAATTCGATTTCACCCGGCGCTTCGTCGGTGCCTGCAAACATCGAGCCCATCATCACGCATGACGCGCCTGCTGCAATCGCTTTGGCCACATCGCCAGAGTAGCGAATGCCGCCATCGGCAATACAAGGAATACCCAACGCATCAAGCGCAGAGGCAGCTTCGGCCACTGCCGTAATTTGTGGCATGCCAACGCCAGTGACAATACGCGTGGTACAGATGGAGCCGGGGCCAACACCGACTTTTACGCAGTCCGCGCCGTGATCAGCCAATGCCTTAGCCCCGGCCGCGGTGGCCACATTACCGCCGATGATTTGCACGTTCGGATATTTCACTTTGACCCCGCGCACCATATCGAGCACGCCTTGCGCATGACCATGGGATGAGTCCACTACCAAGCAATCTGCACCTGCTTCAATCAAGGCTGCGGCGCGATCCATGTTGTCGCCGCCCACGCCAATGCCTGCACCAACGCGTAATCTGCCCTGCGCGTCTTTGCTGGCGTAGGGATGATCCTGCGCTTTTTGAATGTCTTTTACGGTAATTAGGCCCGCCAGTTCAAAGTCATCGTTCACCACCAATACCCGCTCCAGCCGGTGCTTGTGGAGCAGCGCCTGCGCTTGATCCAGCGCGGCACCTTCTTTGATGGTGACAAGGCGATCTCGCGGCGTCATGATGTTTTTAACGGGCTGATCGAGATTAGTTTCGAAACGTAAATCGCGGTTGGTGACAATGCCCACCACTTTTTTGCCTTCGACCACCGGCAGGCCAGAGATTCCATTTTGTCGCTGCAGCGACAGCACTTCGCGAACCGTCATGGTGGGCGATACCACCAGCGGGTCCTTGACCACGCCACTTTCAAAGCGCTTTACCTTCGCCACTTCCATCGCCTGGGCGCGAATCGACAGATTTTTGTGCACGATGCCGATGCCGCCCTCTTGCGCCAGCGCAATTGCAAGACGCGACTCGGTTACGGTGTCCATCGCAGCCGACAAAAGCGGCAAATTCAGACGAATGGTTTTGGTGAGCTGTGTCGCGAGCATGACATCGCGCGGGTGAACCTGACTGTGGGCGGGAACCAGCAAGACGTCGTCAAACGTCAGGGCCTTTTTGACGAGTTTCAAAGTAGTGACTCCGGCAAAGAGCGGATTATACGCGAGAGGGTTTCGCCGATAAAGAGTTGAGCCAAAACTTAGCCCGCGCCGCTCACGATCACTAAGTATTAAAATAATGTGAATTTAGACGAAGTATTATCGCTAAGCCTTTGACGAGTTACATATTTTTCACGTTTTGAGATAATTTTATGATGTTGCTTTGCTAGTGCTGCTGCTATACTTGGCCATAAATATTTTGCAGGCTCATTGAATAACGATGGCGAAGTATCTTAGTTGCAGGCACAAAAGCGCAAATCACCTTGCCTTTGGGCTGGTAATTTCAACGATCTGTTTAGGCGGCTGCGCGTTAATGTTTGACTCAAAAAAAGCCGCTCCAGCGGCTGTCGCTGTGGTGGCTCCAGCTGAGCCAGTGCTGCCGATTTCTCTTAGTCCTGAAGCGCAAAGTGCGCTCAACGCTGCAGAACAAAGCGTCATTGAAGGAAAGATCAAAAGAACATTGTGGAGCGCGGCTGTTGAACATCTCGCTAAGGCGAAAAGTGCTGCGAAAAGTTTTGATAGCGAGACCACGCTGAAGTACGCGAAGGAAACCATTGCACTATGTGAGTTAAGCAACCAGCAAGCACAGTCGCCTGCTGTGGTGTGGTGAGGTATCACGATCGCGACGATCTGCATGGCGTTATTTTTGACGTTTGCTTAAAATGTAAAATTGAATCCGAAAAGTTTAGAACGCGCTTGACCAGGAGACACACATGAAATCACCGGTTCAACTTTTTGCCGCCATCGCCATTTTTCTGGCGACAGCAACTGTCGCCGCGCAAGTTTTTAAATGGATTGATAAAGACGGAAAAGTAAATTTTTCTGATACCCCACCGCCTGCGGAAGCGGTTAAAGGCGAAACGAAAAAATTAACCGTCCTGCCGGCGGCCACCACGCCCCCGCCGGCGCCAGCGCCAGCCAAGGGCAAAGCGGCAGTTGACCAAGCCAAAGACGCCGAAAAGAAAAAAATAGAATTGGCGGATAAGGCCAAAAAAGATGAGGTGGCAGAGCAAAACGCGAAACAAAATGAAGAGCGCTGCAAGGAGGCTAAACGCTATCTGAGCACGCTCGATAGCGGAACGCCGATTCGACAAAGTAACGATGCCGGTGAGCGCGTTTTTATGAGCGACGAACAACGAGCTTCCGAAACGGCGAGAGCAAAAGCAGCAGTGTCAGAATCTTGCAAGAACTAACATCCAAAATGAAAAGGCTTGATTGCTCATGCAAAACAAGCCGCTAATGAATGCGACGCGACTCTCAATCAACCAAGCATAGCGCCAACTCGCTGCCCACTGCCCGGAAAGGTCGCAGCGCCGCTGCGCTCCTTAGTATTGGCTATATTATCTGTGCCGCTTCCGTGATCTGGGTTTGCAGCGCGAACGCAGTCGGCCTTGGCAGCCTTGATATTCGGTCTTACTTGGGTGAGCCGCTCAATCTGCGTATTGGCGTGATTACGCAACCCAATGAAGAGATTGAAAGCGGCTGTTTTACGGTCATTAATTCTCCCGGCACCGAGCCTAGTATCAGCCGGCGCGATGTTCGCGTGACGTTGGTGGAAGCGAAAAACGGGCGCTACATTGAAGTTCGCGGCAATAATTCTTTCAATGAGCCAATTGGCAGGTTGTCAATTCGCGCCGGATGTCAGAGCGAATCCGGTGTAGTACGTGATTACGCGCTATTGCTAGATCCCGCACCACTGTTGACGCCGGTCACCACAACCATCTCTACCCGTGAGCCAATAGCGCCACCATTGCCAAGCACATCGGCGCGAATACCTGGTAGCGCTAACCCACAAACAAGCGGTGAATCCGGGCGCTGGACAGTCTATCCGGGCGATACTTTATCGAGCCTTGCCGCAGGGATTTATCCCAAAAACCGTGTTCGTCAGGCTCAATACATCGCCGCATTAAGATCGTTTAACCCCACCTTGGCGGGTGTCGCCGTCAATGCACCGCTGCCGCTGAATAGCCAACTTGTTCTGCCCGATTTAAAAGCGCTAGCTGCGAGCCGCCCGGATACAAATTCTCTGCAAGCAACCGGACTAAACAATTCCACGCAGATCGATACATCGGCAAGCACCCGCAGGCGCAATCGCAAACGCACGGGTGATGCGCGCAGCGGGACTGAAAAAAATGCGGCCCCAACAGCAAACACGGCGCCTGATAAATTACCTTTAGCGGAAGCTCGTCGTTCGGCTAAAGCAAGTAGCGACAAACCGGTAGCCTCACAAAACGCCAAAGGCAAGGACGCCCCAACCAAAAAATCGACTCCAGCAAGCGGTTTCAAACTGCGCATTTCCGGCAGCGAAATGGATTTATCGCGCAGTCAGGGTGTGTCGGACGAAACCCGGGCACAGCTGCGCGAGCGCTTTGCCTTGCTCGACGCGGATGACCAAACCGCACAGCTCCTTGCGCTAAAAAATAATGTCAAACAGATTGAGAAGCGGCTTAACGAGCTTCAACTCAAATTGGCAGCCTCATCCCCATCTATGCAGGCGACAACCACGACTGTGCCACTGGCTTCACCCGCGCCTCCAACCGCCGCTAAAACTGAATCGACTGAAATTTTACCCGTTCCGGTGGTCCCACCGACCACGCCAGCCGTGGCAGACAAACCAGTCGTTGATCCGACCGTTGCCGCAAAAGCCACTGCACCCGTTCCACCCATTGCACCCCAAACCATGCCGTCAAAGATTGCACCCGCAAACGACAGCAGTTCGTCTGATAGCTGGCCGACATGGGCGATCGCGGGCCTGAGCGTTTTGGCACTGGCAGCCCTGGCATGGTGGGCAGTGCAATCACTTCGCAGGCGCGGCGCAGTGGCGGCGACCAATGGCCAAATACTACGCACCAGTCAAGAGCCGGTTGATGATTTCAACACTTGGATAAATGATCTTGAAACCACATCACCCACCAACCCTTTACTCGATCCTGTAATTGTCAAAACAGCTGGCGCGCGTGATTTCCGTGATCGCCAAAATGCCACAAAACAAAGCCGTGACAACCAAAACCGTCAAGCCGGCGATCATGTAACGAACGCGGACGCATCTTCAGACGCAGCACGTGGCGCTAGCGGATTGAGCGGTGTCGATAGCGTTAAGCCGAGAAACCGTTTTGCTGCAGATGGCGCGGCTAGGGTAGCTGAGGGTGTGAACGCACTGACAGCACTCGAAGCATCCGCGTTGACTGAATCATTTGCAGCGGATAGCCTGAAAAATGCCCAGCAGGCCCGAGCCGACTCACGTTCTGGTCCGGTCTCGGAGTCGCTTGTTAGCCCCGCACCATCAGATGACATATTCTCTCTGTCGGATCCTGTTCCGGCAACGCCCGTCCCACCAGTAACTAAGGTGTCGGCTGGTCAAAAAGCAGCATTGCAGAATAGTGGAAGTTTTGAGCTCGATATTGACTTGAATAATTTGGCCAGCTTCCCCTCCAACTCGGGTGATCAGACCTCGGAAGACCGGATGCGCCGACTTCGCTACATGCAGGAACGCTATCCAGAGCTGGCAGCGCGCACGGTATCGATTGATGAATCAGAATCCATCATCGACGCTGCGCGCCTCTACTATGAAGAAAATCAGCTGGGCAAAGCCTGTGAATTGTTGATTTATTCAGTGGAGGAGCGCCCGCAAGAGATTCGCTATTGGCTTGCTCAATTTGAATTGTTCCGCCTTGAAAAAATGAGTCGGCAGTTTGGTGAACTTGCGGACAAATTTCAGCTTTTGTTCGCCAACACCGATGCATGGCCCAAGGTAAGAGATATTGGCCACGAGCTCGACCCAGGCAACCCGCTCTTTGCGACCTCCCACCATTCGGCAACAGGTACCAGCGCAACGTCACGTGACAAATTCGATCCTGCTGCCGAAAACTGGCTGAATGCGCACGCTAGCAGCGATGCTTCTGTGCAGCCCATTTCACAGGCGCTGGTGGCCGATTTGCGCGCCTCGCTGTTCAGCGAATATCGCGTTACCCACGCAGATTTTCAGGGCGTTCCTGATCTGCTGAACGCAGCTGACGCGCGCGCTTAATCAAGGCGAATGGCGATGAGCCCACAAGACTCCACCGAAATGTCGCTCACTGTCGCGGCGGGACTAGAAGGGGCGTCGTCAATTCAAGACCGTAAAAAACGCGCGGCAGCGATGATTGCGCTGAAATCGTTCCCCGATCGCCAAGGGCCGCTCACGCCGGCCCGCGTCGCCGACCTTATCCGCTTTGAAAATAACCTGCACGTCATTATTCAAGCGGACAAACGCTGGTTTTTTGCAAATTCGGAACGCACTGACGCCATTCAGTTTGCGCGGGATATGCATGTACTACACAATTTTGGCGCCGCCACCACAGAACAAATTATCGCGCGACGAAAAGAATGGGCGACCGCTGAAGACGACCCGCTGCTTCAACGCATTGTGGCGTTTGCACTTCACCACTACGCGTCCTCGATCAAATGGAGTTTCTTCCGCCATGAGACGGTAAAACCGCAGCTATGGCCGTTGTTGCACACGCTATTCAGCTTTGCGGAATCCAATGGGTTTGTGGCCGCCAAAACGTATTTGTTCGATACCGAGAACCATTTCAATACGTCGGTACAGGCGCTTTACCTGCGCGCGCTGCTACTCGACGTACTCAATACCGGCAGCTTGTCGATGCCGCAGATTGAGATTGCAGATGGCTGGCTCGCCGAATGGACGCCTAACTATCAGCTCGATCAAGCTTACTCACCTTCATCGCATTCGCTGTTCGTGGATCTCGACGCCAGCATGGGTATTCAACTGGTCACTGGCAATACATCGTGGCCGTCCTACCGTTATTTAAAAATGGAACGGCTGCGCGATCAGGCAGAAATCGTGCGCGCTGAGCTACGCGTTGGCCGCCCCTATCATGGCCATACCAGCTCCAGCGAATTTCCGGTGCGAGAGCATGTGGCGCTGCTGGCCAATGTTGAACGCATTTACAAATCACTGCTGGACGCAAGCGTCTCGCATATCGAAGAACGTCAATTGATTGCCAGCGTCACCGCCGATGTGCGGATTGGATTCGCTGCCGCACGGATAGCAATCGCAGGAGACATTGACGGCACCAATTCCAGCGGCAGAAGTGGACGCGCAGTTAAATCTGCTAACACCCCCGCGAGCGCCACTAACACTGCGCCGATGCAATTCGCAGATCTCCAACTCTCACTGACCCCGATTGACGGGCCTTCGACCAATACACATGAGAGTGACGCCGCGTCAGGGATTGATCTACTCCTCGATAGCGACTCGACCGATGAGATTGCGCCTGCCGCGCGTTGGAAAATACACGACATCAGCTCAAAAGGCGTTGGCCTGCTGGTGGAGCGCAGCGTGGGTGAAGCTGTCGGCGTGGGCGAGCTGCTTGCGATAAAACCGTTTGGCGAAGTCCACTGGATGATCGGCGTGCTAGTCCGAAAATTGACCCAACGTGCGGTGGGCGAAACGTTGCTGGGCGTGGAAATACTTTGTTTGCGTCCGCTCCCGATCACACTCCGACAATTCTCGCAGCTCACCGATAGCAATCCCGATCCTGCTATTGCGCCCACTCAGGCACTTTATTTACCGGGACGCGAAGAACATGGTCGCGCTGATATTTTGGTAATGCCCAATGCCGATGTTGGCTTAAAAAATATCTTCAATCTGAACGCGGCGGCGGCCAAATATCGAGTCCGCATCAATCGCGTGCTGCGCAAAGAGTCAGATTGGATGGGCGTACGATTCGAAGTGCTGGGCAAGGACTAGCGCGGGTCTTGAGGAATAAACGACTCAAGATGCCCGCCAGCGCTTGTACTCGAAATTTTACAAAGACTTTGAACGCGCTTTAGCTACGCTCTGGCCACGCTCTAGCCACGCTTCAGCGCCTTCCTTTCACCCCTCCCGCGCCTCCCGCAGCATCTACTTTAGCCCGCCTCGCATCCTTCGGATCCGCCCGCAACGCTCGATAGATTTCCACACGATCGCCGTCGCGCAATAGATGGCTGTAAGGTCGCACTTTTCCCCACACGCCCACCGTGATACTTGATGAGTCCGAGTCCGAGTCCAATTTCACCGCTAATAGGGGCTGCAGCCATGCTGGCGAGTGCTCATGTGCGTTATACAAGACGTCTGCGATAGTCGAGCCGTCATCTGCTTCCAGCGACACTTCAGCGGATTGCGCTGGGCTCGCAAACGCAACCGTTACGCGAATTTTTTTCATGGCGACGAAAGCGAATCAGCCGCAAACAAAGCATCGGCGCGGCTGACGAAACGATCCATCATGGTTTCGGCAATCATGCCAAATACCGGGCCGACCGCTCGTTCCAGCAAGCCGTTAGCGAACGTATATTCAAGATCCAGTTTTACCTTGCATCCCGTCGCTGATAGCGTTTGAAAGTACCATGCACCCCGCAGCGTTTTGAATGGTCCATCTCTCAACTGAATCCGCATGCATTCCACACCCTCTTTTTTATTTTCAGTGGTGAATGATTGCGCAACACCCGCATAGCGAATGTGGATAGTGGCAACCGTCTCACGCGGATCACGCGAAATCACGTTGGTGCCGCTGCACCACGGCAAAAATTGCGGGTAACGCTCAACGTCGTCCACTAACTTGAACATCGTTTCGGCAGAGTAAGGCACCAGCACCGATTTTGAGACTTGCGACATAATTGGGATTGAACCGATTGGAAAAAACGACACGAGCCCCAATTTTAACTGACTGTTACTGCGGCAACTAGGCGTGGCAACTAAGCTTGGCAACTAAACTTAGCTACTATATGTGGCAACCACGGGTGGCAACCACGGGTGGCAAACACGAGTGGCAACCACGAGTTGCAGCGGGACACTGCAACTAAGCATCGTCATGGCAGCAATGCTCGGTTAAAATCGAGGTGTGCCTTCGCTTATGTTTTGCGCACGCCTCGGCATGGTGAGTCCGCGCCGCAGGTTCGTTAATTAAATTGTGACTGGCACCATTGCATATGAGCATTGTTGAAAACAGAAAAGCTTTCTTTGACTACTTCATTGAAGACCGTTTTGAGGCGGGCCTGGTGCTGACTGGCTGGGAGGCAAAAGCGATCCGCGCCGGTCGAGCGCAGCTGAAAGAAGGCTACGTGGTATTGCAAAATGATGCGTTTTATTTGATCGGCTCGCATATTTCCGCTCTGCCGGAAGCATCAACGCATGTGATCCCCGATCCCGTGCGCACCCGCAAGCTGCTGCTCAACCAGGCCGAAATTGACAAACTAGTGAGCAAAGTTGAGCAGCGTGGATACACGATCGTGCCGCTGAATCTGCATTACTCAAAAGGCATTATCAAGCTTGAAATCGGCCTCGCCAAAGGCAAAAAACAGCACGATAAACGCGACACCGAAAAAGAACGCGATTGGCAGCGCGAAAAACAGCAAATCATGAAAACCAATCGCTCCTAAGCTGCACCTAGGCCGCGCATAAGCCGCTCTTTTTAGCACTGGAACTTTTTTGGCCAAGCTCTACTTTCGATTTGCCGCGATGAATGCGGGCAAATCCACCTCTCTGCTGCAAGTGGCACACAATTATGAAGAGCGCGGACAAAGCGCAGACCTCTATACCGCCGCGATTGATAATCGAGCCGGCGCGGATGGCGTTAACGGCAGTGGCCGCGTCAGTTCCCGCCTGGGAGTCACGCGTGCGGCAAATGTTTTTAACGACACCACCGATTTCGATGCTATCTACCACACCAAGCCGCATCCGTCGTGCATCCTGATTGACGAGGCGCAATTCTTGTCGGAGTCGCAGGTGACGCAATTGCATCGGCTCGCGCATACGTCGTCAACGCCGGTTATTTGTTACGGGCTGCGCAGCGATTTCCTCGGCAACCCTTTTCCCGGCTCCAAAAGCCTGCTGACGCTGGCAGACGATCTTGAAGAAATGAAAACCATCTGTCGCTGTGGCCGCAAAGCCACGATGAACGTGCGGCTGGACGAATTTGGCCAGCGCGTCACCGCGGGCGCGCAAATTGAAATAGGCGGTAATGAGCGTTACGAAGCAGTTTGTGCTCGACGCTTTTATACGGGGGATTGCAACTAGTCGCTATTGCGGCAAAACATCGCCGCAAGCCACGCTGGGCGGGGACTTTGGAGTAACCAGCGAGGGTGCCGACGACGTAGCCAGCCAATGATTTTCAGCAAAAAACATGCGGAAACGGGCGCGCAGGTTTACGGGTTTAAATGGGTGTACAGTGAACTGGTGAGCCGAGTGACACAGCCGTTGGGCTCGCAAATATTGCGACACCTTTGCCGCGACAAAACTGGAGCCCCCGCTTTGGCCCGTAAAAAAATAGCAGCAGAACCGGTTGAAATGGTTGCCGCCCTACCCGGGCCGTGGACCGCAAACGAGGTGCGAATTCTGCGCGATCTCGCCAAACACCATGCATCGCTGGACATGCTGGCCTACCATGTGGGAAGAACCGTCGAGGCGATTCAACAAAAAGCCGCCTCGATCAATCTCGCGCTGGGGCCGTCCATAAAATCAAAGCGAATCATCCGCAGGCGAATTGCATAGCGAACTGTCGAGATGAAATAACGCTAGTCGACCTTAGCCGCATGAATCACCCAACCGGCAATCGCTTCGAGCAGCGCGTCAATTTCACCAATAGTGGGCAGCACTTGAAAAGTCAGGCCATGCAAGGTCTGTGCAGCGTCGACTAATTCTGGCAAATCTTTTTTTACGTGTCCGCCGCGCGCCAAAAATATCGGCGCCACAATAATTTCCTGCACACCGGTCGCCGCCAATTGGGCGGTAACGTCAGCAAAATTAGGCTTGGCGGGATCCAAATAAGCAATCGCTACCGGCACCTGCGGAGATTTCGCGGCAATGATATCTTGCAATGCAAAAAACGGACGTGTCCATTCTGGATCAGCCGAGCCGTGGCAGAGCAAAATCATCGCGCGCCGAGCGGATTTTATGGGCTTTGCCAACGACGATAACTGCTCGGCTTGCTGTGTTTTCTCAACGATTTTTTCCATCAATGTCTTTCCACCAGTGTCTTCCCATAAATACTTTTGCTGATGATAGCCGATCTGGCTAATTGAAATTCACGCTAATAGTGACACGGCAGTTGCTGTGATGTTTACAGTCGGCAAACGAGCAAAGTGCGACAAGAAATACATGGTGTTAAAAGTCATGCTGGTTGATGAATACCCTGATCGCGCCACCAGCGTCTGCGGGGCGCTGATTCGCGCGGGATGAGAAGTCGTTTCGACCTTGACCTCCGCTATCGAGCTAGATGACCGCGTCAGGGAGTGCTCACAAGATTTGATTGATCGATATCGCCTCCCCATCGCGCGTCGTGATTGAACACATCACATTTATTTCCCGTGACCAACCGCGCCCGATTGTCATGTTTAGTGGCGACCGGGGTGGCGACACCATTCGCCTCGCGGTTCGCGCTGGGGTTACCGCTTATATCGCCGACGGCTTATCTGAGGCGCGGATTCAGCCGATGCTGTCGGTGGCGGTGGAACGCTTTGAAGCCGAGCAAGAACTGCAGCGGAGACGGTGATTGCGATGAGCTTAAACAAATCTACCGCATCCCGCGATTCATCTGCTTAGCCCGGAATCTAGCCAAAAGCACCCAATTTGGTGCGATGCAATATCGTCACGCATCATCGAAGCGGATTCATAAAATTTCTGATGCGCCTTCCGAATCAGGAATAGGCAACCCCACCGCCGAGAAATCAATGAATTAGCCCAAAAATGCGCGCTTTGCACATGCATTGCTCATCACGTTTCGGACAACGGTGTCCGATCCCATGAAATGAAAATTTCGTGAGCGTATGGGTCACCGTTTTTTGCTGGACTTTTGATATGAATAACACCTGGAGAACCACATGCAGGACGCGCCTAAACCACCAATACCCATGGGGTCGATCCGTTTGGCTGGCAGTAGCACGCTAGATACCAGCCGACGCGATCTGCTTAAAAAAAACCGCGCTCTTCACTTGTGGAACAGCGCTGATGTCATTAGTGCCTTTGGGGACACGCAGCGCCGCCTGGGCCGCAGGCTCCGATGCGCCTGAGAAAAAGGAATTCAAGATCGGCTTTATTCCGCTCACCGAGTTTGCATCGGTGGTGATCGCGTCCATCATGAAATTTGACGAAAAATACGGTATCAAAATTATTCCGAGCAAAGAAGCCAGCTGGGCGGCAGTTCGCGACAAATTGGTCAATGGCGAAAACGATGCATCGCACGCGCTTTACGGACTGATATATGAGGTACATCTGAGTATCGGCGGGCCTAAAAAAGACATGGCCGCGCTGATGACCATCAACCACAACGGGCCGGCGATTACGGTCTCCAACCAGCTCAAAGAAAAAGGCGCGACAGATGGCGCCTCGCTTACAAAACTGATCGCCAAAGAAAAACGCGAATATGTATTTGCGCAAACTTTCCCGACCGGCACCCACGCGATGTGGTTCTACTACTGGCTCGCCGCAAACGGCATTGACCCGTTCAAAGACGTTAAAAATATCGTGGTGCGACCACCACCGATGGTGGCCAATATGCGGGTTGGCAACATGGACGGATTTTGCGTTGGCGAGCCGTGGAACAATCACGCCATCTTTGACAAGATTGGCTTCACGGCTGAAACCACGCAAGACATATGGCGAGATCACCCTGAAAAACTCTTGGGTTGTACCGCCGAATTTGTGCAGAAAAATCCCAACACCTGCCGCGCCATGATGGCCGCGATTCTGGACGCCTCCAAATTTATTGACACGATGAGCAGTCGGCGCAAAGTCGCTAAATCATCGCCGATAAGTCGTATGTCAATACGGCTGTGAACGCGATCGATCAGCGCTTGGCGGGCGGTTTTTTAATCGGTCGCATGGCATTTCACAATGCCATGTTCTTGCCGATCATCAGTCTCCTGCGACCGGTTTCACCGCTGGCGTGGCTACCGATTGGCTTGCTGGTTTTCAAAGCAGCGAACTCGGCGGCCATTTGGGTCATTTTCATTTCCGCCATTTGGCCAATGATTATCAATACCGCTGTCGGTGTTTCGCGCGTGCCGCAAGATTTTATGAATGTCGCGAAAGTGCTGAATCTTTCTGAATGGAAAATTCTTACCAAGATTTTATTACCCGTCACCCTGCCCTACATCCTCACCGCTATTCGCCTGTCGATTGGCGTTGCCTAACTAGTGATCGTGGCTGCCGAAATGCTCACCGGCGGCGTTGGCACTGGCTTCTGGGTGTGGGATGAGTGGAACAATCTGAACGTGGAGCACATCATCATCGCGATTTTTATGGTGGGCATCGTCGGGTTGCTGCTTGAGCAAGCCCTGATCATGATCGCAAAACGCTTCAGCCACGAATACAAAGCATAGGATTCTATTGATGACAACTGCCACCGAAAAATTTGTCTCCATCGAGAATGTTGGCATGGAGTTCGACACCAAGCGCGCCCGATTTGAGGCGCTGAAAAATCTCAATGTCACGGTCGAGCAAGGCAAATTTATCTCGCTGATCGGCCACTCCGCCTGCGGCAAATCAACGCTGCTGAGATCGCACGCAAAAGGCGCTAGATTTTGTCGGCCTGACGCACGCGGCACAAAAACATCCTGACGAAATTTCAAGCGGCATGAAACAGCGGGTGGGCATCGCGCGCGCACTATCGATGGAGCCGAAAGTGCTATTAATGGACGAGCCATTCGGCGCGCTGGATGCACTCACCAGAGCCTGCCTACAGGACGAGCTGATGGTGATCGGGATCGTCAAAGGCACTGGCAGCACGGTACTGATGGTCACGCATGATGTCGATGAAGCGGTATTGCTGTCAGACTAGCTTGTGATGATGACCAACGGGCCATCGGCGACTAAAGGACAGATTGTGACCATGGATCTTGATCGCCCGCGCGACCGTTTGAAGCTGCTGGCGCATCCAACATATATTGATTGCCGCCGCCAGCTATTGGAATTCCTGTATCAAACGCAGGTGCGTACTGCGACGTAACGCCAGCGGATGCGCTGTTCGATACCGGCTCTGAACGCAGTGGAAATTCAACCCTCGCGACTAACCAAACCTGATAAATCCTAAAACATTCAAAATCACCGGAGATGAACTAATTACTTTATGCGCATGTCTTAGTGACTCAATAAAATAGAAACATTTAAAGGATTTATTTTGCGCACGCTTTCAATTTTTCTCGCCGGCTCGATTAGCCTCTTCACAATGGCGGCTGCTCTTGCACAACCTACCCCCACCACCAACACCACACCGGCCGCTACTACGGCTTCAGCCGCGACCGTCACGACTCTCGAAACCGTTCTCGTCAGCGGCGAACAACCCGGGCCAGGGATGTGGAAGGTGTCAAAGGGCGATAATGTTTTGTGGATCGTGGGCATTCAAACGCCGATACCAAAAAACATGACGTGGCGGGCTAAAAAAGTGGAGGCCACTGTTGCTAATTCTCAGGAAGTGCTGGGGCAGCCAGGGGTAGCCATCACATTAAAACAAATCGGTTATTTCCGCGCGCTCACATTAATGCCTGCCGCAATGGAATCAGTAAAAAATCCAGACGGCGCAACACTGCGTGATCTCGTGCCGCCCGATGTGTACGTGCGATGGGTGGCGTTGCGATCAAAATATATTGGCGAATACCAAGACGATGACAACGATATCGAACGCTCTCGGCCCATGTTTGCCGCCGGTAAGCTGTATCAAAAGGCGATTGAAAAAAATAGCATGACTTCAACGAGCCCGGTGAATGCGGCAATCGCTGACGCTGCAAAAAAATACAATGTGAAAACTACGTCGGTCGTCATTGAGCCTCCGCTCGACAATCTTCGCGGTGCCGTCAAGGAGCTCAAGAAAACGCGCTTGGCCGATCTGGAATGCTTTACAAAAACAATCGAGCGCATCGAAACCGATTTACAGGCCATGCGTTCGCGCGCCAACGCATGGGCAACCGGCGACATCAACGCGATACGCGCTTTGCCGATTAATGATCAGCGGGCAACGTGCGAGGCGGCGATTCGCAATGCGCAATTAATGAAAACACTTGGCGTAGAAAATTTACCCGCCCAAGTCGAAGCCGCTTGGCTGAATGCAGCAGAGACGGCGTTAGCCAAAAACAAATCAACTGTCGCGACGTTGTTTATGCCGCAGTTGCTTTCAGCAGACGG
>JANYGV010000283.1 GCA_025359285.1 Burkholderiales bacterium | reverse complement strand
TCCGTTTTCGACTACATTGCCATCGCCAGCGGCGACTCGACTCGCCAGACGAAAGCATTGGCGAATAACGTCATCGAAAAAGTCAAGGAGGCTGGTTACGACATTATCGGCAGCGAAGGCGAAGGCACCGGCGAATGGGTGCTGGTTGACTGCGGCGATATCGTGGTGCACATCATGCAGCCCGCTGTGCGTGAATACTACAAGCTCGAAGAATTATGGCAAGAAGGCAAGCTGGAATATCCAAAACCAAAACGCGAGGCGAAGGCAAACGTCGAAGAGGACGTTGCACCCGTAAAAGCCAAGAAACCTGCAGTAAAAAAACCGGCTGCTAAAAAGCCCAGCGCCAAAACCGCAACGGCGAAAAAGCCAGGCACTAAAAAAACCACCGGTAAAAAGCCGACCGGCAAAGTGCCGACTACCGCAAAGCCTGAAACCAAGAAGCCTGAAATCAAGAAACCCGCAGCCAAAAAGCCAGTAGCAAAAAAACCTGCGGCCAAGAAACCTGCAGCCAAGAAACCTCCTGCCAACAAGCCACCCGCCGCAAAGCCAGCCGCGAAGAAACCCGCCACCAAAAAACCGAAAGATTCAGCTTAGGTAATTACCGTTTCAATAGTGTTCGCTAATTATTCAAAGGCTAAACCCCAGCATTGGCGGGCGTTTACAAACATAAATTGTCTGTAATGCTCATCAATGCTGGGGTTTGCTCGTTAGACTGCTGCAGCGATAATCAAATTGCTCGCGTACCCAAGCCTAGCTTTACGGTCTGCGCCAACGACTTGACCTAAAACGCGACCGCCTTCACGTTGAAAAACACGTTGCGGCCGGGCGTGTTGTAGCCACGAGCAAGCTCATAATTGTGGCCCGTCAAGTTTTGCCCGCTCAATTCCAGCGTCCATGTTTTATCGATGCGATAGCGCACACTGCCGCCCAGCAACGTGTAGCCCGCCAATTTTGAGCTGACGGCTTCTGAGCCCGAGTCAAACCGTTTGCCGTTGCCACTGACATCGACCGCGAAATCCCATTTGCTCCAGGTCTTTGATACGGCAATGGAGCCAAACTGTTTGGCGCGCGAACGCAGCTGTTTATGCGTTTCAGCATCTTCGGGACGCTGTGCAGTCACCGCACCTCGCCAGTTAAATCCCGCCCAAGCAAAATCGGTGGAAAGTTCGAGGCCTTTGATGTGTGCGCGAAGAATGTTTTGCGGCGCATTGGTTTTAAAATCATAAGCAATCAAATCATCAATCTGATTATCAAAAATCGCGAGATTCAAACGATATTCCGGCTTGGTTACGCGCCAGCCGTATTCGACGCTTCTCGATTTTTCAGGGCGTAATGCAGGATTACTGAAGCCGGGATAGTAAAGATCGTTGAATGAAGGCGCGCGGAACGCCTCACCATAACTCGCGTAAACCAATTCATCGGTTTGCAGCTGAATACCGTATGAAATCGAGCCCGTGGTGCGGCTGCCGAATTGATCTTCACGATCTCGCCGGACGCTGGCGCTTAAACGTTGCTGATCAATGGTTTCATTCACGCTAGCGAAAAATGATTGCGTATTACGTTTGCTTTTATCATATTCCGTGCTGCTGGCAACACGTTGATCAAGCCATTCATAACCCAGCAGCCAGGCGCCCACCGGGGTGGTGAATTGGTTCTGCCAGACGAGCTGGTTTTGCGTGGTTTTGAACTTGGCCGGAGAGCTCGACGAAACAACACTGTTATCGGTGGTCTGGCCGAAGCGCAAATTGGATTTCCAGAAGCTCGCGAAATTATTTTCAGAAGCCAACTGCACACCAGACAAGGTTTGTTTATTCGATGGGTCACCCGTGGGGCCATCGTCAAATTTTGTGTGCCCGACCGACTGCCAAGCGCTCACTGACAGCACTTCGCCCTGCCATAGCGTGTGTGCCACTTTCATCAGCACGTGCGTGTTGTCATAGGGGTCGCGGTCAGGATTATAGGTAAACGAACCCGCATTCACGTTGCTCGCCGAGCGCGCGGAAACTTCGCGATAACCGGCGTTCAAGGTCAGCGAATTATTGCCTTCAATCGTCGAAAAACCTGTATTGAACGCGAGAGTTGAATTTGAGCCAACGCCGAGCTCGGCGGTCAATCGTGGCTTGCTGTAGCCGCGCGTGAAAATTTGCACCACCCCGCCGATTGCGTCCGAGCCGTAAAGGCCGGACATCGGGCCTTTCACCACTTCGATTCGCTCAATCAAATCGAGCGCAATATTTTCAAATGCAGCACCGCCCGCCGTCGCTGAGCTAAGGCGCAGCCCATCGACCAACACTAGCGTTTGCTGCGCGCTGGCGCCGCGAATAAACACACCAGCGGGCTGCCCTGCACCACCTGTGGAGCGAATCTCAACGCCGGCCGCACGCTGTAGCAGTTCAACCAGCGTTGATGAGCCCGCCGCCTCAATATCGCGCCGCGTAATCACCGTGGTTTGCGCGAGCGTGGCATCCTCCGCCAGCGGCATGCGCGTCGCCGTGACCAGCACGTTCGCGAGCGCTGCGTCGGGCCTCGCGCCCTGCGCTTGCGCGTGGAGTGCAGACGAAAAAGGTAGTAGTGGCAATGCCGCGATGGCTAGCGCCGCCGCAGACAACATCGGTTGGGAATTTTTATATTTAGGTTTCATGAGAAGTTTTCAGTGAAGCGGCGAGCGTCCCCGCAAGCCGCGTAGTAGTTCATGTTGCGGCAAATATCAAACCGGCCTCAACACACCGGCGCAACACGGGCCAACTAAAAATAGTGCAGCTAGCGTTGCGGCGAAAGGCCGGTATCCGGACTGATGGGTTGATAACAAACTCGTTATCATTTCAGATTCCCTTCCCAGACAAAAGTGCCGTCCAGTGGTGCTGAATCGAAACATCCCAATCACCGTTGCGGGGGCAGTGCGTGGTTTTCTTGCCCAGATTGAGCTCAAGCACACGCTTCCCGTTTAACTTTGTCACTTATTACAAATAACGAAGCACCTATCGCGCCTCACATTCTACGCGAGCAGGTCGTTGATCGCCGACACGCAGAAAGCGAACGCCAGGCGTGTTACCGTTCGATCGTCGCGGGCAGATCGCTATGAAGCTAGAAAAAGTTGGTTAAAGGCGCCGTTTAGCCTGGGTTCTAAACATGTCTGGTGCCAATTTTGCGGGTATTGAGGGCTGTGCTGCCAGACGTTGTAAAGATGTGAAAAAACTTTCACATCGTGCCCTTACTAATTGACTTTACACATCTTTTTCCGCTACATTGACCGTATGGAAGCCGATATTTCTCGTTTTGAAGAAAAGCTAAACAATTTCGTTACCTTGTTTCATCGCCTGCGTGCGGAGAACAACGAATTGCGCCAAACCGTGGCAATGAAATCTGACGAAGTAAAACGCCTTTCTGAAAAACTCGACCAAACAAAAACTCGTGTTGAAGCCCTGATCGCGCAGCTACCCGAAGCGGAAAGCCCACGCCCATGAATTTAAATGCATAAGCGCTAATTTGTGAGTACATCGCGCGAACCAAAAGACGCCAAAGCAACTTCTGGCGCATCAAAAGGCACGACGATCAACGTGATGGGACGAGAGTTCCGCGTGGCCGCGCCGCAAGGTGAAGAGCGCCAGCTTCTTGCCTCGGTGGAGTTGCTCAATAAGAAAATGAAAGAGCTTCGCGATGGCGGAAAAGTAATCGGTAACGAGCGCATCGCCATCATGGCTGCCCTCAACATCGCGCATGACTATTTGCAATTGCTCGTGTCGGGCGGCGCGCCCATTCGTCCAGACCACGGTGCGAATAGCGGTTCAATAAGTTTCCAAAAAAATCCAAATAATTTCGTTGACGCAGAGTTCGTGCGGCGTAAACTGGAATCACTAGAAAACGTAATTGAGAAAGCTATTTCGGAGCAGGAAAAGCTTTTTTAAATTGCGGTTTTTTATATCAATCAAGCAGGTATTTTGATTTTCTTCGGCATGTCCACATGTCGGTATGTTTAAGAGTTCGCTTGGGGTTTACATCCTTTGAACCAATAGACTTTTGTCGATGGATTCTGGCTCAAGCGATGTCTGTGTGAGCGTCCCACGCGGACGCACCTAATGGCATCCGGTCGGTCTCCTACTTGAACCCTAGCGTTCAAGCGTGCGGCCCCGAGCGAACCCTCAAACATACTAAGTTTTTTGCCTGCCCCGCGTTTTTCTCAACGCATTTTTTTCAGATTTAGCCTCACGGTTGCGCTCCCTCCGCTTCGTCGCGTCACTTTATTTTTCCAGCTTGCCCCAATCCGGTTGCATCATGACAGCGTGATCCGCATCAAAAATGCGGCGCACGCAACACGTCATACTGTTGGGCATAATCTTTGTTATTGCCTTCTGGAAAGACACCCGCTTATGGCCTACTGGCTGATGAAATCTGAACCGTCAGAATTTTCAATTGACGACCTGGTGAAAGCAAAAAACCAAACCGTGCCGTGGTTTGGTGTGCGCAATTATCTGGCGCGAAATTTCATGCGCGATCAAATGAAGCTAGGCGATGATGTTTTGTTTTATCACTCATCGTGCCCCGAGCCTGGCATTGCGGGCCTGGCCAAGGTGTCTTCTCAGGCTTACCCGGATCCGACGCAGTTCGATAAAAAGGGCAAATATTTCGACCCGAAAGCCACGCCCGAAACGCCGCGCTGGATGCTGGTTGACGTCAAGCTCGCAAAAAAAACACGCCTGCTGCCGCTGGCAGAATTACGTAATATTCCAGCGCTTGAAGAAATGGTTATTTTGCAGCGTGGCAATCGACTATCGATTACGCCGATCTCATCCGCAGAGTGGAAAACCATCCTCAAGTTGTTCGGCTGAATGCAAGACATGACAGCCAGAATTCAGGCGGCTTGATCATGGCGTTTGATCCTATCTACTTGCTTATTTATCTGGCCGCAGGCGTTTTTGTTGGTTTCTTCGCGGGGCTGCTGGGTATTGGCGGCGGCTCGGTCATGGTGCCGATTTTGTCGCTTACTTTTGTGAAACTGGGCTACTCCAACGAGCACGTGATTCACATGGCGTTGGCGACCTCAATGGCGACAATCCTGCCTGGTGCTTTTGCGAGCACGCGTACCCACCATGCACACAAGGCCGTGAACTGGGAAGTGGTAAAAAAAATGACGCCGGGTATCTTGGTCGGCACCTTGCTGGGCACCGTGTTTGCCTACTTTTCGAGCACCGCGTTTCTCAAATATTTTTTTGTTGGCTTCATGTTTTTTCTGGCGGCGCAGTTGGTGTTTGGACTCAAACCAATAGTAGATAAATCAGAAGCGCAAGCCAATCGAACTCTGCCTAAAACAGCCGGCATGGTCAGCTTCGGCGCGTTGATGGGATTTGTGTCGAGCCTTGCCGGTATTGGTGGCGCGGTGCTCACTATTTCGTTTTTAACATGGTGCAATGTAAAAATTCATGAGGCCATCGGCACATCCGCCGCCGTTGGCTTTCCGATTGCGCTCGCCGGCACGGTTGGCTATGTGGTCACGGGCATGATGGATCACGACTTGCCCGAATGGAGCCTGGGCTATGTGTATATGCCAGCGTTTTTTGGCATTGCGATCACCAGCTTTTTTGTAGCTCCGATTGGTGCGAAGCTTGCCCATAAGCTGCCGGTGGTGGTGCTCAAAAAAGTATTCATGGTGTTTTTGGTCGCGCTGGCGGTCAAGATGGCGATTTCGGTCTAGCGCCTAGTAAACACTTTCTACCAAGTGGCGCCTAACCCGTTTTGCTCCAAATCATAACGAACACCAATCGCGCATCATCTGGTCATACATGTCGACAGATTGCTCGAGACGTTTGATAGAGCACCACTCATCAATTTGGTGCGCAATTGAAGGTTCACCCGGCCCGATAATAACCGCCGGGATGCTGCCATTGCCCGACTCGCCGTAGCCGCGCTTCAAGTCGGCACCATCGGTAGAAAACATGATGGTTTTAGGAGTCGGTTTTGCACCCACAAACGGCGCAGAAATTTCAAAAATACTTTCCACCCATTCATCCGGTTCCGAATAAAGTGCGGGCGTATCAACGATTTTTCGCACCTTACCGATATCACCAATCAAGGCCTGCACCGAGGCACACAAATGGACATGTTCAATGCCCGGCACAGTCCGCATATCAACCGTTAATCGCGCCGAGTCCGGCACAGAATTTGTATTTAATCCGGCGTGAAGCGTGGCCACATTCATGGTCGGTGCGCCCATGATCGGGTGGCAATCCACGCCGCAATGATGCTTCCAATCAAAGCCATCCAGCTTGGAGATGACCTTGTTCATTTTCAAAATCGCGTTTTCACCCTGTTCCGGCATGGAACCGTGAGCCGTCTTGCCTTTGGTCTCGATCTCGATCCAGCACAGCCCTTTGTGCCCCACAAAAGGATAATTGTCAGTGGGCTCCGCGACAATAATGGCGCCCGCCCGATCCAACAATTTTTTATGCGCTAAAAATTTAGCGCCTTCGCATCCCACTTCTTCGCCGGCCGTCAATACCAGCACCAAACCCGCCGTATTTTTCAGATGCGGTGCCAGCCGGATCGCGGCCACCACAAATGCCGCGATGCCGCTTTTCATATCGCTCGAACCGCGACCAAATACGTGGTCACCGTCGGTCTCGCCCGCAAACGCATCTCGCGTCCAGGCCGCAGTGCCAAGCGGCACCACATCAATATGGCCCGTAAAGCAAATCGGCGGTTTCTCCTGATGCCCGCCGATCGTCGCGATCAGGCTGGTGCGTGCCTCTGCAAACTCGTGATACGCGACTCGAAATCCCGCGTCTTCCAGCAGCTTGCCCACATGTTGCGCACATGCCCGCTCAATCCCGGGTGGATTGACGGTGTTGTAATTCAACATATCGCGAGTTAGCTGAAGCGCGCTCAACGTTTTGGGCAGGTTTGAATTTACGTGAAGCATGGAGATTTCCTGATGAGAAATTAAGGCAGCTTAACAATGACTTCGCGGCATTGGTCCCGCCGTAGAGCAGCGAGGGCTAAAAGGTTTACAAAAGACATTATTCGAATATTATTTGCGGCTTACCAACCGCACAAACATCTTAACAAAATCATTTACATCCCAGCATGTTTTGATTCGACAAAGTGCTCATATTAAAACTGAAACACTAGCACTGGTGGGGCTTATAGCACATAATTACCTGCAATAGCCCGCCGATAGTGGGGGGTCTAATTTTTGACGATCTTCTGAACCCCAAAAAACTCTGCCCTTCCAATCATCGAATACTGCCGCGATTGATGCAGCTAACCACGGCCCCACAACCATTCAGATTAAACAAACGGTCACACTAAACGGCAGCATTTATCAGCCACATTAATCGTTCACATTACTCTCGCGTGGCCGTGGGCTCGGTTAGAATCAATGGCATATGAACCTCGATCTCATCAAGCCGAAAAAAACGCTCACCGAAATTATCCGTAGCGCACGACGCTGGGTGATTTTGGCGATGCTGCTGTCACTGCATGCCGCGTTGGTATCGCCGCTCGGCAGCGAGTTCGAGCGCGCCTGGTTGCTGGTGCATTTCGGTTTATTTCTGCTGTGGCAACCTTTCGTGAGCACCGACCAAGAGCTGAATATTCTTGCCATCGTTTTGCTCGTCGCGATTACTGCCGTGGTGTTGTATGGGCTCGCGCCGTGGATGCTGGTAGCGTGGCTGGCGATTCTGATTGGCATTATGGGCGGCAAGGTTTTTACGCAGCAGGCCGCGCGGCCGGGCCGGTTTTATGTGGCCGCAGTGTTCTATCTTTTCGCCATACTTTTAATTTGGGCAGTTCCTTTATTCTTGTTGGGCATCTCGGTTTTTCCGATGGGCCTGCAAACGGTCGTCACCTTTTTTTTGCCGATGGTTTTAATCGCAATGGTATTTCTGCCCTATCGCGCAGAAGATGAAACCAACGCGCAGGTGTTTGATTTTTTCTATAGCCTGCTCATTTTCCAATTGGTCGTGGTGCTGGTATTAGGCAGCATTAGCGCAATGCGAGTCACCGATAACCAATATTTTCAAGCGGTCGTGTTGACGGTGCTCGCGTTTGCGATGGGCCTATTTATTCTGGGCGTGTTGTGGGGGCCGCGCGCGGGGTTCGGCGGGCTGCGCACTTATTTTTCGCGCTACCTCATGAGCGTCGGCATGCCGTTTGAGTTGTGGATGCGGCGCATTGCCGAACTCTCTGAGACCGACATGAGCTCGGCCCGATTTTTACAACACGCGATGAATGAAGTCGCCACCATGCCCTGGTTGATTGGGGCCGATTGGAAATCGCCCGATGGTGCGGATAGTTTTGGTGACGACAACAAACTAAAAAGCCACGCCGCCAGTTTTCGTATTCATCGGCTCGACATGACGTTCTACAGCGAAAGCCGTCTGTCACCGGCCATGGTGTTGCATCTGCGCTTGCTCGCACAAGTGGTCGGCGAATTCTACGAAGGTAAACGTCGTGAGCAAACCCTCAAACAAAACACCTATATTCAAGCCGTCCATGAAACCGGTGCGCGCCTTACACACGACATTAAAAACTTATTGCAGTCGCTCTATGCGCTCGCGTCGGCCGGCTCGGTTGAAGCGCAAAAACCGCGCCCCGAATTGGATCGCCGCCCGCCATCACCGTACGAGGCATTACTGGGCCGCCAATTACCGCAGCTTACTAAACGTCTGCAAACCACACTCGACAAATTGCAAAACCCAGCTGTCAATACCCAAGGCGTTACCATGCGAGCGAGCGAGTGGTGGGCAGAGGCGGTGGCGCGTCACGTTGACACCGGGGTGAGCTTTAGTGCGACAGGCGACATGAACGAGCTGATTCCTGCGGTGCTTTTCGACACCGTGCTGGAAAATTGTTTAGAAAACGCTCGCCAGAAAAAACAGCGGGAGCCGGAGATTCAAATCAATGTTGACTATCACAGCGGCCCTGAGCCCACCCTCGCGATCACCGATACTGGCAGCGTTATCACCGCGTCTGCCCGGGCAGATTTATTTCGTGTGCCGATAGTGGACTCCCCCTCGGGAGGGTTAGGCATTGGCCTCTTCCAAGCCGCGAAACAAGCCGAGCAGGAAGGCTATGTTTTGCGGGTGGCGGACACTGAAGCGGGGATGGTGCGCTTCGTTCTTGAGAGGGATGGCGCGACGGCGTGAGGGGTGCCAAGAGAAAAACGTTTAAGGTAGGCTACCAGCAGCCAGCATTTTATTAAGCACGATAGTTATTGGTATCCAAGTCAAAATATCATCAAAATCGTTTGTACCGTTCGCTATTGGTGTGTGAGAAACAAAGACCCTATCTCCATCAACGTTTCTAGATTCGTCAACTCCTATTCCGCCAGTCACAGCATTTGCTCCCAAGGAAAATACCAAAGCAGGCGCTTTGTCTGTCAGTTGTGATGAGGTTCCACAGTTAGCTGCAGTCACGCCGCTTCCGCTCGCGCAAATAAATAAGTAACTTGTTGCAGAGTTTCCTAGGTTTGTGAGCGTTGCTTGCCGCATCCCGTCTTGCGCTGTTAGCGCGTGAGCAGATGGCCCAATGCTGGCATCGAGTACGGCATAGCGGACGCGATTTTTTTCTGAACTCCAGCCATCTCGAAGATAGCCTTGTTCATCAAGCGAAGATAGGCCGAGTGCGGATGATGGAAGAAAGCCGTCGTAAAAATTTGAACAATTACCATGATTTTGAACCGAAGTAGTTGGAGCGCACGCACCAGAATCTGCGACGCAGAAGCTCTCAACGCCTTTTGCATTTGGTGCCGCAGGACATGGAAATCTACCATTTGCAACTACAAACCCTAAGATTGCTTCTTTCGACTCTTCCAAAAGTTTCCGGGTCTCTTCTGCTCGACGAATCTGAACTTGCGATGCGAGCGGAACAGTAATCGAAGCCAGCAATATCGTTAAAATAAAAAGTACGATAGCAACTTCAAGGAGCGAAAATCCGCTGCTAGATTTTACTTTGCAGATTACGGCTTTAGTCATATGCAAGTAGCGTTAAGGAAAATAAACGACAACATCATTTACGGAAGCCTGATGATTTGAAATTATTGCTTTGTTGCAATTTGAAAGCGGTGTACATCCAACTAATATCGGTTGTGGAACCAAAGCGAGACAGGTGGGAGGAAGCGCACCAACAATACGTTTTTGTAGTTCGGCATTTGATAATTCGAGATAGTTAACTGCGTTTGCGTCATTCGCGCCGCCTCGAATTTGTGTCCCAAGGGGTGCGCCAGAAACGAGGATAATAAATTGCTTATCGATGGCAATCGTGGCTCCAGCAGTTGATTGAACCTGTAAACAGCTTGAGGCACCAGCGCATGGCATGACAGGGCCGACTATTGACGGTGCGTACGCAGGAGCAAGGGCATAGAAAACGTGTTTTTTCCAAGCGGGCCACCAACCTACTCCAGAGTCAATATTGCAGTCCGTTGCTCCCCACTGTTCTGACATTCCGGTAGTTGCCGTCGCAGCAAAGGGAGTATCGGGCACCCTTCCGAATAACACTGAGCTGCTGTCTTCCCACTTGTTCCCTGGTGAGTTACCCCCTTGCTGGCATATAGGAGTGGGCCAAGGGAAGCGCTTTGCGTTCTGACTCAATTCCGCATACGCGCTGAAACAACTCTTTACTTCTTGAGCGACTCGCTGTTGCATTGGTAGCATGATATCGCTGTAGCGAATTGCAACAGCGCGATCATTCACAATTGTCGTCTCCGCGAAAACGACGGGGCCCATGATGAAACCGTTAGTGTTACCCGCTCGAGAAACATTCTGATCGATAAAATTCGCGTTGTCTTCGCCAAGTCCAATATCTAAATAATTTCTTGGGTTACATTTAGGCGTTAGAGCAGCAGGCGTTGTAAGGCATTTTCCAGACGGATCGCAGTTTCCGCCTAAACATGTTCGATTTTGAACAACGGTATCGTCCTGCCTCTGCAACGGCACACCTGGTGCAATAACTATTGCGACTGCACCGCCTGCATCTGCGTTGTAGACATTAGCAGAGGTTCCATCAAGCATTACAGCGCCACTGGGGTTACGCAACGTAATTGTTCCTAGGCCTGTTGAGGGATTCAGGTCCACGTTTGCGGTATTAGCTTTGTATTTGCTGGACACTGCATACCAAAGTCGTTCTCCAGCAGAATCACGAAGATCATCAAGACCGAGCGTTTTCCAAGGTAGTCTCCCCAAACGGTTAGCCTGCTGAGTACTGCCGCTAGCGCTCCCACAGGAGGTCTCTGAAATTCCATCATCATCCATATCAGGACACGGCAAAGTTCCAGGCATTGGGGTGAGAGAGGTCATTTTTTGAGCAGTAGCATAAGCGATTAGTGCTTCCTTCGCTTTTTGAAGCACCTCTTCATTGATACGATCTCGACGATTTTTTTCGCTGCTAGAACTACCAAATGACACAAACAAAAATCCTAATGCAATTGTTAGTGCGAGCAATACGAAAATGAGTACGACTAGGCCGCGCTGTCTTTTTTGTAGAGTTCTAATCATTGGGTTTTTAAGGCGCGATGTGCAAGCGCTCTAGTTTTGTAACGCTTTTTAACGGGAGCGTAAACACGTTTTGGGCTAGCCTTAGTTATCGCAGTTGAACTTGTTTTTACATTGCTCGCCGCAACCCGAATCGCCCCGCCCGCGACACCCCCCACCATATTCGGCTCCAGCTGCTCCATAACTTCGGTGCGTGGGTCGCGCTTCATGACGTCGTCCACCCATACCGTATTGCGCCCATCGTTGCGCTTGACGAAGCCGTTAATCACCGAGGGTTTTGCCTCCACCATC
>JANYGV010000257.1 GCA_025359285.1 Burkholderiales bacterium | reverse complement strand
CGCAAAGTCGATGCTGCCGAGCGGACGAAATCTGCAGCTCAATATTGAGCGTGAGGGCGTCTACGAATTTGTGCTTAATGTGGGCACGCCGTTGACGCCGGAGCTGATGGTGAGTTTGCGGGATTAAAGACTTTGCCTGAGGCCAGGGCAAACTAAGGCGAATTTAGTCGCACCGCGACCTTCGGAAAACTTTTCAACAACACTTTATCCATTGTGAAGAGCTTCGTATTGAGTCTCATCGCTACATCAATAAGCTCGCAATCGTAAGCGGTGCATTCACTGTCGCGAACGAGTTGGAGAACGTGCAGCGAGTCCGCCTCGTACTCATTGCTCGCTAGCAACGATTCAGCTTCTCGGAGCATTTTGTAGGCGGCGTCAAACGCAATATCGCCGCGCCGCATATAGCCCGAGAGAATATTTCGGAATTCGCTACGCCAAAGAGTGCGCGCGACCCAGTGTGGCTCTTTGACGAGCAGCGCTTCAGCAGATGGGGTTTGAAGCCCGGGTATGAAAAGATAGGCTAAAACATTGGTATCGACTGCAATCATGGGCGACCATCGCGTTTGAATTTATCGATCAGGCGATGGTCGAGCTTCTTGGTGCTGGCAGTACCGCCTGTGCTACGAATGGCATGAATGCGCGCCAGACGCTCGACTGAGCTTACCGGTGCGGGCGAGAGCACGGTTTCGAGGCAGACGATTGCTTCGTTGTTCATACTGCGCCGGTGAATTTCGGCAGATGCTTTTAGGCGGTCATACACAGCATCGGGAATATTTTTTAGTGTGAGCGTTGTGGGCATACTGCCTCCTAACCAGAATGCAACCACTATGGTTGCACTGGCCAGCGCGGTCAACTCTGCATTAGATTGGCAGCAACCTCTCTACAATCCCCGCGCCCTCGATCAAGCCCGCTAATTCATCCCGCAACCGCGCGCTCTCATCCATGGCGAAGCGCCAATATTTGAGCCGCCCTTCGTAGTCATTGGCGAAACGTTTGAAATCACTGCGATCAGGAAGTTTTTTGAGCGGTAATTGCGCCAGATATTCTTGGCTGGGGCAGATGAGGACGACGTTATCGAGTGAGTCACCGGACGCTTTGCGCCAGGGCAACATTTTGTCCAGCCAGCCGGGGACGATTTTGTTGGTGAAGTGCGGATAGAGGGTAAGGCCTGGTGTATGCGCGTAGGGCAGGTGCAAGTGATAATCGATCAAGCCACCGTCCCAATAGGTGCCGTCTGATGCGCCCTCGATACCGGCAACGCCTTCGAGCACCAGCGGAATGGAGCCGGTGGCGATCATGACGTCGCGAAAATTGTTTTCGGTGAGCGCGGCGTACGCGGTTTTGAAAGGATCATTTTCGAGCGAGGTAAAAAACGGCTCCATACTTGAAACACCAATGTTAGCGGGCGTTTTCAGCCTGTTTGGCTCTGAAATGCCCGCCGATAAAGGAGGTTCAAAATCAGGATAAAACCAGGTGCGATCCAAAAAGTGTCGCAGATGTTTGCGCCCCGCCACATTCGCAAGCGCGGCCAGCATGTAGCCGGCATGGGTGCGACCACGCTGCTCGCGAGCGAGAATGCCTTTGCCGCGGACGGCTAATACGTTGAGCCGATAGTGCGGATGCGAAAGCGCATCTGCGACATGGCCATCGAATAACAAGTCAATCAATTTGCGCGCATCCGCCGTAACCGTCGCGGCAGTAACGTTTTTTCCATATTGAGTTTCGCTATAGGTTTTGGCAAAAAGTGCTAAGGCCTTGCGCGTTTCATCGGCTGAAAATTTTCCGCCCGCGACACCGCGGCACACCGATGCAAACCGCCAGGCGCCAATCGAAGCACCAATAAGCTGAATCGGATTTTTACGCTCACTAAAACCTTGCGGCAAAAAATCGGCAAATAGCCATTCATCCAGCTTGGCCAGGCCCAAACCTTTCGGGCCTCCTGCGGCACCGGGAACGATGTCAATATCGGCCGCGCGCAGACCGTGCTCACGAATATGATTGATCGCGCGAGGACCGGCCAGAATTTCCAAAGATTGCTTAATTTTTATCACGTTTGTGCTTAATCTTTTTCACGTTTGCTTTGTACTTTTTTCGCGTTGCCGAACCGTATTTTCCAGCATTGGCGGACTAAACTTCAATGTCTAAATTTTTTGTGGAATCTACTTCACCATGTCACAGCTTTTTTCGCCCTTCACACTTCGCCATATCACGTTTAAAAATCGCATTTTTGTTTCGCCCATGTGCCAATACAGTTGCCTGGATGGCGTACCAAACGAGTGGCATATGGTGCACTTGGGATCACGAGCAGTGGGCGGCGCAGCGCTGGTAATGACCGAGGCCGCTTCGGTGACACCGGAGGGGCGCATCTCACCAGAAGACGCGGGGATTTGGAACGATGCGCAGGCGAGCGCGTGGACACCGATTGCAGCGTTTATCAAAGCACAGGGTGCGGTGCCGAGCATTCAGCTCGCTCATGCCGGACGCAAAGCGTCGACGTTTTCACCTTGGCGTGGGCACGGCAAGGTCGCTGAAGAGGCAGGCGGCTGGCCCGTAATTGGGCCCTCGACAGTCGCTTTCTCGGATAGCTATCCGCTGCCGCACGAAATGACCGTCGCCGATATTCGCGCCACGGTGGATGCATTTGTGGCCGCCGCTAAACGCTCGCTCACTGCTGGTTTTGAAGTGCCCGAAATTCATGCCGCGCACGGCTATTTGGCCCATGAATTTTTATCACCGTTATCCAATTTGCGCACCGACGAATACGGCGGTTCGCTGGAAAACCGCATGCGTTTTCCATTGGAACTCTGTGCGGCAATTCGCGAAACTTGGCCGAAAGAATGGCCCGTATTTCTGCGCATTTCGGCGAGCGATTGGAAAGACGGCGGCTGGGACGTGGCGCAATCAATCGAATTCAGCAAACGCGCGAAAACGGTCGGCATTGATTTAATCGATGTGTCATCCGGCGGCAATGCACACGATGCGAAGATGACGATTCGCCCTGGCTACCAGGTGCCATTCTCGCGCGATATTCGTCATGCCGCGGCTATCGCGACCGGCGCCGTGGGCTTGATTACCGAGCCCGTGCAGGCTGATCAAATCATCGGCGATGGTGATGCAGATTGTGTATTCTTGGCGCGTGCGTTGCTGCGTGACCCGTACTGGCCGATTCATGCCGCACAGGAATTGGGTGTGGACATGAAAGCGATGTGGCCCGACCAGTACAAACGCGCTGGTGTAAATGCGTTTGGTAAATAATTTTTCACATAAACTTTCAATTGGAATCTCATGATTGATCTCTACTATTGGCCCACACCGAACGGCCACAAAATTACGCTGTTTTTAGAAGAGGCAAAAATGCCTTACACCTTGCATGGCGTAAACATTGGCAAGGGTGATCAATTCAAACCTGAGTTTCTGAAATTCTCACCCAACAATCGTATGCCGGCAATCATCGATCACGCGCCGAGTGACGGCAAGAAGCCGATCAGCGTGTTTGAATCGGGTGCGATTTTGTTATACCTCGCCGGCAAGACCGGCAAGTTCATTCCGAAAACATTGCGCGGCCAAGTGGAATGCATGGAATGGCTGTTTTGGCAAATGGGCGGGCTGGGCCCAATGGCGGGACAAAATCATCATTTCAGCCAATATGCGCTCGAAAAAATACCTTACGCCATTGATCGATATGTGAAAGAAACGTCACGACTCTACGGCGTGTTGAACAAGCGATTAGCGGACAATAAATTCATTTGCGGCAACCCATACACGATTTCCGACATGGCCTGTTATCCGTGGATTTTATGGGAGCGGCAGAGCCAAAATCCAGCGGATTTCCCGCACCTAGCGCGCTGGCATGCCACGATCAAAGCGCGGCCCGGCACCACTCGCGCGTACGCGAAATCAAAACTGGTTAATCCCGACGCCAAGCCGAGCGTGAATGATGAAGAATCGCGGCGCATTTTATTTGGGCAGGATAAAAGCGTGGTGAAATAAGCCGGTCATGAACCGGGAGCAGCTAGCGCATTACGCGGTGGCACGCTCGCTGTTCAAACCACGCAGTTTGAGTGCCGCTATTGATGCGCTCGGCTATGTGCAAGCTGACCCGATTCGCGCACCCGCACGCGCGCAGGATCTTATTTTGCGACATCGCGTATCCAGTTATCAGTGCGATGAATTGGAGAAAAAATATTCGCGGCTGGCTGTTTTTGAAGACATGCTGCACAACTACGGGTTTTTTCCGGCGCGGCATGTTTCATTGCTATACCCGAGCAAACTATCGCCACGCTGGCAAAAATTCATGGCCGAACATGCCTCGCTGCGACGCAAAGTTTTACGTTTTCTAAACGAAAATGAAAGTGTGCATCCACGCGATATAGAACGCGCGATTAGCGTGGGTGCCAGAGTCAACGGCTGGGGCGGCGAATCGGCCGCCACCACGATGATGCTGGAAGGCTTGCATCGCGAAGGCCGTGCGCGGGTCATCAGACGCGACGCGGGCATTCGCGTGTATGAATTTAAAAGCGCACTTAATGCACCAAGGGAAGCGAAATCACGCGCGCCCATGCACCGCGCTGATGGCCTGATCCGGTTATTCATCAATCTCTACGCGCCCATCCCGCAGCGAACGCTCGTCCAACTTATCAATATGATTGGCGGCATGAAACCGGATATCGATTACGTAAAGCGAATTGAATTGATGGTGGCACGCGGTGAAATGACACG
>JANYGV010000248.1 GCA_025359285.1 Burkholderiales bacterium | reverse complement strand
GCATCGATCCGGATGCAGCGGGAGACCGGCGGCCGGGCGAGTTCTCGGGTGGCCAGTGCCAACGCATCAGCATCGCCCGGGCGCTCATGGCCAATCCCGACCTGTTGATCTGCGACGAGCCGGTCTCGGCCCTTGACGTTTCGGTCCAGGCCCAGATCCTCAACCTGCTGGCCGACCTCAAACAGCAATTCCACCTCACCATGGTGTTCATCGCCCACGATCTCGCCGTGGTCAAGAACGTGAGTGACCGGGTAGCTGTCATGTATCTGGGAAAACTGGTCGAAGTCTCCGGCTCCGACGAGCTCTACCGGTCAGCCGCCCATCCCTACACCGAGGCGCTGCTGGCGTCGATCCCCGAGCCTGACCCGGACCACACGTCGGATCACAAGGCATTGACGGGCGAACTCCCCTCGCCACTCAATCCACCGTCGGGCTGTCGGTTCCGCACTCGCTGCGTGTACGCACGAGCACGTTGCGCGGAAGAGGTTCCAACGCTGGATGGAGAATCGGGTCATCAAGTAGCCTGTCATTTTTGGCGCGAAATCGAACCACCGGTAGCGTTACGAGACTTGCGGGAGACACACGGTGCTGCCCAATCAGCGGTGACTAATCGTCGTCTGGCGCGATTACAGTCTGCTTTTGTGCGTAAAAAGTCGGTTCCTATTTGATTCCATCCCTCAAGGCCATATCCAGCATCCCGCATCAGCACCACCGCGCCAGATGGGTCATTTTGTTTATTTAAAGAAGAGGTCGGAGTATGTTTATTTTGTCCCGTCGCCTAGTTGCAACAACCATCGCTCCGCCAATCTCACCATTGCCTGCGCCATTGCGCGCATCGTGGGTCGCATCAATAATGGCCTCAATGAATGTCATCGCCGCCGCGTTATTGCTCTTGGTGGTTGGCCTCATTAGCGCCAATGTTGGTGCGCAGACACTGCGTATCGGTCTGGCCGAAGATCCTGACGTACTCGATCCCACGCTGGCGCGCAGCTTTGTGGGTCGCATTGTGTTTGCGGGGCTTTGCGATAAATTATTCGATATTGATGAAAAGCTTGGCATCGTTCCACAGCTTGCGATCAGTTATCAATGGTCAACTGATAACAAGATACTGACCCTGAAGCTGCGGCCCGGGGTGACTTTTCATGATGGCGAAAAATTCAACGCCGCCGCTGTCAAATTCAATCTCGAACGCCACAAAAATTTGCCTGGGTCCAGCCGCCGCGGGGAGCTACTGCCGCTCACCAGCATAGAAGTGGTGGATGAGATGACCGTCAAATTGATTCTTTCAGCGCCATTTTCGCCGCTGCTGACGGTGCTGACGGATCGCGCAGGCATGATGGTGTCGCCAAAGGCCGCGCAGGCCAGCCCGAATTCATTTGGCTCAAAGCCGGTATGTTCCGGGCCGTTCAAATTTGCCGACCGGGTGGCACAGGATCGCATTGTGTTGGAACGTTATGCCAATTATTGGGACAAGAGTGCGATCCATTTTGACAAGATTATTTATCAGCCGATTGTTGACTCGACGGTGCGGCTCGCGAATCTTCGCGCGGGACAGCTGGATTTTATTGAGCGTGTGGCGTCCAACGATATTTCAGGGCTGAAGGCAGAGAAAAAGTTTAACGTGGCCAGCATCACCGAGTTGGGTTATCAAGGCATCACCATCAATACCGGCAAGAGTGATATAGCGCAGAAAAATCCGCTGGGGCGCGATGCCCGTGTGCGTGAAGCATTTGAATTATCACTTGACCGCGCCGGCATCGTCCAGGTCGCGGCAGATGGAGAGGGCGAGGTGGGCAATCAATGGGTCGCCCCCAACAGCACCTACTATGCCAAAAATGTGCCGGTGCCCAAACGCGATATTGCGCGCGCCAAAGCGCTGCTGAAAGAAGCAGGCGTTCCCAACCCCAGTTTTACGCTGATGACACCGACTACCTCTGATGCGCAGAAGGTCGCACAGATTGTCCAGGCGATGGCGAAGGAAGCTGGTTTTGATATCAAAATCCAATCAACGGAATTTGCCACCTCGCTGAATCTGGCCGACAAAGGCCAGTTCGAGGCGTATTTGCTCAACTGGAGCGGACGCGCCGATCCCGATGGAAATATATTCAACTTTTATGCGTGCAAGCAGCCGCTAAATTATCCCGGTTATTGCAAGCCCGAGGTTGATGCCCTGTTAAACAAGTCGCGCAGCACGCTTGACGTTGCTCAGCGCAGCAAAATCTTTGAACAGATTGCCGCCGAAGTGTTGAAAGATCGGCCTGTCGTGTATGTGTACCATCGGCATTGGCTGTGGGCGTACAACAAAAAATTAACGGGCCTGCGCACCATCCCGGATGGCTTAATTCGCGTTCAAGGCTTGAAAATGTAATGTCAGAATTCCAACCTTGATCAGGCTATCCACGCAACATTAACCTTCCATGCTCACCTATTTTCTAAAACGTCTGGCGGCGGTGATTCCCACTGTTTTTTTCGTTACCGTCATGATTTTTTGCCTACAGCAATTGCTGCCCGGCGACCCAGCGGTGATCTTGGCGGGTGAAGATCAGGATCAGAACACTGTTGCTTATCTTCGCCAAAAAATGCATCTTGATGAGCCGCTACCCGTGCGCTACGGTTACTGGATTTCAGGGGTGATGCGTGGTGATTTTGGCGATTCGTTGCGCATCCAACAGCCCGTGCGCCAGCTGATTCAAGATAAATTGCCCGTCACATTGGAGCTGGCCGCACTGGCAATGATGATTGCGCTTTTGATTGGCATCCCCGCAGGCATTGTGTCGGCTGTTGCCAAGGATTCTGCCTGGGACTATCTCGCTAATATCTTCGCGTTGTGGGGATTATCGACGCCGAATTTCTGGCTGGGCATTTTGATGATTCTATTGTTTTCGGTATCGTTAGGCTGGTTGCCCGCGTCAGGCTACGTGAGCCCTAGTGAGGACTTGAAGGCAAATCTGCTATCCATGATCATGCCTGCATTTGTGCTGGGTAACGCGATCGCGGCCGTGCTGATGCGCCATACCCGCAGCGCCATGTTGCAAGTGCTGAACACGGATTACGTGCGGACCGCCCGCGCCAAGGGGCTGAAAGAAAATAAAGTCGTGCTCAAGCACGCCTTGCGCAATGCCATCATGCCAATCATCACGCTGGGCGCGCTGGAATTTGGCACGTTGTTATCTGGCGCGGTGCTGACTGAGCAGGTTTTCTCGATTCCCGGTTTCGGCAAATTGATTGTTGATGCCGTATTTAATCGCGATTACGCGGTGGTGCAGGGCGTGGTGCTGTTTACGTCCACGATTTATATTGTGCTGAATCTGCTTGCCGACATGGCGTATTTCTTGGTCAATCCCCGGTTGCGGGGTTAATGGATGGATTCGCGCATCGACTCGCACGTGAATTCAACTGCCCCAGGTTCGGTCTGCGGCGCAACAATCTTGCCCACATCCCAAAGCGACGCGCCGGGCAGGCGCGCTTGGCGGCGATTGCTTCGGCGGCGCGGGGCAATACTGGGAATGGGATTCGTCATTTTGTTCGTCATCATCGCCATCTTTGCGCCATGGCTTGCGCCGCAAGATCCGGTCGAAACTAGCTGGAGCGCAATTCGTAAATCGCCGTCTGCGGCACATTGGTTTGGCACCGACGAGCTGGGTCGTGATGTGCTGTCCCGCGTCATGTGGGGCGCGCGGGCGTCGCTGCTGGCCGGTTTAGTGTCGGTCTCTATCTCGATGGCGCTTGGTGTGCCCATTGGCTTGCTGGCGGGCTATGTCGGCGGCTGGACAGATGGGATAATTTCGCGTCTGACCGATTCTGCATTGGCACTGCCTTTTCTGATTCTCGCTATCGCGTTGGCGGCGTTTCTGGGGCCAAGTCTGATGAATGCGATGATTGCCATCGGCGTTTCCGCCACCCCGATATTTATCCGGCTGACTCGCGCGCAGGTACTGGCGGTGAAAGTGGAAGATTTTGTCGAGGCTGCCCGCGCCGTCGGCAATCCGCACTGGCGTATCGCGTTGCGACATGTGCTGCCGAACGTGCTGCCGCCGTTAATTGTGCAATCCACACTCGCCATCGCCGCCGCCATTATTGCCGAGGCCAGCCTCTCATTTCTAGGGCTCGGTCAGCAGCCGCCCGCGCCCAGCTGGGGAAGCATGCTCAATACCGCGAAAAACTATGTCGACAATGCACCGTGGATGGCGATATGGCCAGGGCTGTCAATTTTCTTGCTGGTACTCTCGTTCAATCTGGTCGGTGATGGGCTGCGTGATGCGCTTGATCCGAGGCATAAATAACGCTTCGTCGACGAACACCAGAAATCCAGCAAACCATGCATTACGCATAAAATACGGGATGAATAACCAGGCCACCAGCGCAGGAGAATTCCGGCGACCCCGCCTCCCACGCAGCATCTACATCATCGGCCTCGTCAGCTTTTTCAACGATATCGCCACTGAAATGGTGACGCCGTTGATTCCGCTTTTGTTGGCCAGCATGCTCGGTGCGGGGCCGGTGATTTTGGGCTTGATCGAGGGGCTAGCGAATGCGGTGGCCTCGCTCTTGCGCCTATGGGCGGGGCGGTTTTCGGATGTGTCGGGTGGGAAGCGGAAGCCGCTGGCGGTCGGTGGTTATTTCATTTCAAATTTGATGAGGCCGTTGCTAGCACTCGCAACAAGCTGGTGGCACGTGGTGTTGATTCGTTCGTTTGATCGCGTGGGTAAGGGCATTCGCAGCGCACCGCGCGATGCGCTGATCGTCGATTTGGCCCCGCCCAGCCTGGTAGCGCGCGCGTTTGGCGTTCATAGTGCGTTTGATAATTTGGGTGCGGTAGCCGGTGCGTTAATTGGTGCTGCGGTGATTGCGGCATTCGCGTTTGATATTAAAACCATTGTGCTGTTCTCGGCGATTCCGGGTTTGTTGGCTGTTGGATTATTGATGACCGGTATAGCCGAGCCCGCAAAGGTAAGCAGTGAAGCGCCACTGCGCATGCGCTTTAAGTGGTCGGATGTGCCGCCGAATATGCGCGCTTATTTGTTGACGGTGTCGCTCTTTACGTTCGCGCGCACGGCGGAATTATTTGTGGTGTTGCGCGCAACTGAGCTGGGGGCGAATGCGGCGGATGTTCTACTGCTATGGGCCGCGTTCAACTTTATAAAAATTTTTGCGAACATTGGTTCGGGTGTGTTGGCCGACAAATACGGCAAGCTCGCAATGCTGGTTCCCGGCTGGGTTTTGTATAGCTTGGCGATGGCGGGATTTTGTTTGGTGACCGATATGGTGTCGCTCTGGATCGCCACTTTATTCTTCGGTTTTGCGATGTCGGTGGGCGAAGGCGTCGAACGCGCCGTGTTGGGGGATAATGCGAAGCCTGATGAGCGCGGCACCTTGTTTGGCTGGTATTACGCGCTGGTCGGCGTTGCGTCGATTCCAGCAGGCTTGCTCCTCGGCTATTTATGGCAATCGCAAGGCGCGCGCGTGGCATATGCGTTCGCTGCCGTGATTGGTTTGATTGCCTCTGCGATTCTTCATTTCAATATCGCGCGGCACATCAAAAATGATGCTGCGTAATAAAAAAACAAATTAAACCTAACGAAATATTTTCATGCCTATTTTTCACGCAAAAAATCTGTCGCTGGCCTTCGGTGACGTCAAACTTTTAGACGGTATTGATTTTTCAATCGATGCTGGCGAACGCATCGCGCTGGTTGGGCGCAACGGTACCGGCAAATCGAGTTTACTTAAAATTATCGCCGCTCAGATCAAGCCAGACGATGGCGAAGCGGCGCGCTCAAGCTCGCTGAAACTGGCCTACGTTCCGCAAGAGCCAAGCTTTGATGCGAGCCAAACGATTTTTGAAGCGGTCGCCGCAGGCTTGGGGCAAGTATCGAAACTGCTGATCGATTATCACCATGCTTTGATCGCCGCCGAGCATGGCGACATGGACGCGCTGGAACGCATGGGCGATTTGCAGCACGAGCTGGAAACGCACGATGGGTGGCAGGTTGAGCAGCGGGTAGAGTCTGTGTTGGCGCGTTTAAATCTCGATCCAGATCGCGCCATTGATGGGCTTTCGGGCGGCAATTTAAAACGTGTCGCATTGGCGCGTGCGCTGGTGGCCGAGCCGGAATTACTGCTGCTTGACGAGCCAACCAACCACCTCGATATTGCCTCCATTGATTGGCTGGAAAAAACGCTGATGTCTTATGCGGGCGCGATCGTCGTCATCAGCCATGATCGGCGCTTTCTGGAAACCTTTGCAACGCGAATTATTGAGCTGGATCGTGGCCAGCTCACCAGTTATCCCGGCTCGTTCTCAGAGTACGAAAAGCGTAAGGAAGAAGCGCTGAATTCAGAGTCGCTTGCGAATGCGCGTTTTGATAAAATTTTGAAGGAAGAAGAAGTCTGGATTCGCCAAGGTGTGCAGGCGCGGCGCACGCGTAGTGCTGGGCGCGTGACGCGGCTGCATCACTTGCGGGAGGAGCGTGCGCAACGCCGCGAGCGTTCGGGTAACGTGAAATTCTCGATTGCGGATGTCGAAAAAAGCGGCAAAATTGTGACTGAATTGGTGGATGTGTCGAAATCATTTAACGACAATATTATTGTCGATAAATTTTCATCCATCGTGCAACGCGGCGATCGTATCGGCCTGATCGGCCCAAACGGTGCCGGTAAATCAACACTGATGAAAATGATTCTCGGCGAGCTCGAAGCCGACAGCGGAAAAATCAAACTTGGCACGCAACTGAGCGTGGCTTATTTCGACCAATTTCGCGAAACCCTCGATGATGAAGCCACACTCTCGGACGTGATCAGCCCCGGCTCGGAATTTATCGACAACGCTAATGGCGGTGGCCGCAAGCATGTCATTTCCTATCTGGGCGAATTTTTATTCCCGCCGCAGCGTGCGCGCGCGAAAGTGAAGTCGCTTTCCGGTGGCGAGCGCAACCGTTTGCTGTTGGCGCGTTTATTCGCCAAGCCGGCCAATTTTTTAGTGCTGGATGAGCCGACCAATGATCTCGATATTGAGACCCTGGATTTGCTCGAAGAGCTGCTGCAAGGCTATCCCGGCACCGTGATGGTGGCGAGCCATGATCGAACATTTTTGGACAACGTCGCGACACAGGTTTTTGTATTTGAGGGCAAAGGTAAAGTGCGCGAATTCGCCGGCGGTTATAGCGATTGGCAGATGCAGCTGGCGAATATGGCGGTGGTGGCGGCAAAGGCTGCAGATAGTAAAGCGCCCGCAGCAAAACCGTCAGCGGATACCAAAAATACAGCGAAAAATACGAATGCGCCGAAAGCGAAAAAGCTGAGTTCCCATGAGCAAAAGGAGCTCGATTCGCTCACCAAAAAAATCGATGCACTTGGTGTTGAATCGCAGACAGTTCAGCAGGCGTTAGCGAATCCGGCGACCTATCAAGATCCGGCGCAGGCGGCGAAGGTAGCGTCGCTGCAGGCGCGCTTGGCCGAGATTGAAAAAGAGTCGTCGGCGGCAATGAATCGATGGGAAGCGTTGGAGGCGGTTCGGGAAGGTTAGGGCTGCTCAGGGCGGCGGGGCTAAGAGTTTGGAGTCCAATAGCCACTATCGGCGGGTATTTCAGAGCAGAAATGCGTCAAGAACGGCTCCCGTGCTGTTGTTTGAAACATGAAACCAAAAGCAATTTTCATCCTCGGCCCCACTGCATCAGGTAAAACGCAGCTTGCGTTTGATCTCGTTGACCACTTTAAAAATCACCAGCAATTCGACATTGTCAGCGTTGATTCTGCTTTGGTTTATCGCGATATGAATATTGGCACCGCGAAGCCGGATGCGGTGACGCTGAAAAAATATCCGCATCATTTAATTGATTTAATTGCGCCCACCGACGCTTACTCTGCGGCGCGATTCTGTCGCGAGGCGCTGCCGCTGATGTCCGATATCGTGAGGCGTGGCAGCGTGCCATTACTGGTCGGTGGCACCATGCTGTACGCCAAAGCGCTCATGCAAGGTTTAAGCGATATGCCCGAATCTGATCCGCACCTTCGCCGTGAATTGGACGAGCGCGCGGCGCTGCTTGGCTGGCCAGCCCTGCACGCGGAGCTGGCAAAAGTGGATGCGATTACCGCCGCGCGATTAAAGCCAAACGACTCGCAACGTATTCAGCGCGCACTGGAAATCTTTATGCAAACGGGTGTGCCGATATCGTCTTTGCAGCAGCGCGCAAAGAACTCTTATTCTTGGCCATACGAAACGCTGATTATCGGCTTGATGCCCACGGACCGCGCCGGGTTGCATGAGCGCATCGCGTTGCGATTTGATGCGATGTTGGCAGCGGGATTGATTGATGAAGTACGTCAGCTGCGCGACCAATATTCGCTTGACGCCGATCTGCCGTCAATGCGTGCGGTGGGCTATCGGCAGACGTGGGAATTTATCGACCAGGCCGATACCAGTAACGCTGCGCGCGAGCAGTTGCGGCAGCAAGGCATTGCCGCGACCCGTCAGCTTGCTAAGCGCCAAATGACGTGGCTGCGCTCGATGCCAACCGCAGTGATAGTGGATTGCTTACGCGCGGATTTGAGTGCAGCGGTGGGCGTGCGGGTGGAGGCGTTTTTGCAGGTTAAAAAATAGAACACCAGCACCGGCGCGCGTTTTGGAGCATAAATGCTCGGAAGTATTGGCGGGCGCTAGTGTTTATGGCCCACTCATTATTGATAGCTGTGTTTCGGGTTTTATCGCTCGCGTTAAAGGATCAGTTATACGAGAAGAATTTGGAACCGTTTCAAGTTGACGACCAATACCTCAAATGACTACTTTTTTAGCGAGCTTCGCATCAGAGACACGAATGCTAGGATCAGGAAATAATTTTGGACGCGCGCTGCGTTTACAGAACGGGGAAAAATGTGTTTGGTGCTCGTCTCGTTGGCGTGATTTTTTGCGCCATTTTTGTTGTTTTGCTTTCACCAGCGGCCCTCGCTGACGATAACGCGAGTGCCGTTCATCTAATTACGCTGATGGGCGTCCCGCTCGATTTCGTCTTCTTCGCGTTTACGCGTTTACGCGTTTACGCTTTTGGGCGTTGCGCTTTATATGTGACCGCGGCGGTCGCGCTGATTGTCTGCGGTATCCCAGCAGCGCTGCAGCGGCAAAAGTACTCACCGATTAGTCGGACTGGCAGGCGTCACGTCAAGATCAATATGCCGCGCGTGGGTATCGTCGCTTTTATTTTGATTTCTGCGGTGCTAGTTAAGGTCGTCGTTAACACGCGATACGCCGCTTACGCTGATCATTTCCCGTTTTTGGGCGCAACGGTGTGGCTTGCAATATTGTTGTGTACGCCGATTCGCCAGCCTGACTGGACGCTGTTGCCCAGCACGTTCAAAGGCACATGGTTTTTGCTGTCGCTGGTGTTGGCAGCCTCGATGATGCCCGTCGAGCATTTACCAGCCGCATCGGCCAACGCAGTATTGGGGCTGGGATTTGTCTCTGCGGTATTCGTAATATTCCGTTGACGGCGCTCGCCTTGAAGCAGGGTGGTTACGACTGGGGATTTTTGGCGTACGCGGTCGGCTTTGGTGGTTCGATGCTGTGGTTTGGATCAAGCGCTGGCGTGGCGCTGTCGAATAATTTCCCTGAAGCAAAGTTGGCGTGGCTATGGCTTAAACATGGTCGGCATGTGGCGCTGGCGTATGTCGTGGGCTTCGCGGTGATGTCAGCGGCGTTGACGTGGCATCCGACTGAAAAGACCAAGGGCGGCGCAGCCGCGATGGAATCGATTAAGAATGAGCATGAAGTTGATATCGCCGAAAAAAAGTCGCCAAAAACATCTTGAAATAACGTAGATTTTCACCCCGCAGTGAATGCTGCGCTGCACAAAACTGCTTTTAATGTAAAGGCTTAGAACGCCTTTCGGCTCGATCCCTATTGCGTCGGTTTGTTTGGACAGCTACGATACGTGTTGCGACGCAAAAGCTAGCAAAGCGCTACTGGGCGCAAAAAGTTTAAAAAGCTTGGGAAGGCTGAAAAAGGCTGAAAAAGGCTGAGAAAGGCTTTCGCTTTAATAGGCTTGAAACTTTAAAAAGTATTTCGCCCAACAATAAAAACACCATTATCAATAGTTCACTTTCTGAAGGATGACCAATGAAGATTAAATCAGCAGGGTTAGTTGCCGCTATTTCGGCGCTCATGGCAGTGTCGGCGTGGGCGGCAGATCCGATTAAAGTCGGTGTGTCAGGCCCGTTCACAGGCGGTTCTGCGCCAATGGGCGTATCGATGCGTGACGGCGTCAAGCTCGCGGTATCGGAAATCAATGCGAAGGGCGGCGTGATGGGACGCCAGATCGTGATCGTTGAGCGCGATGACGAAGCCAAGAACGAGCGCGGCGTACAAATCGCACAAGAGCTGATCAACAAGGAAAAAGTCGTCGCGACGCTTGGTTTTGCCAACACGGGTGTTTCACTTGCCTCGCAGCGTTTTTATCAGGAAGCAAAAATTCCGGTCATGAATAACGTTGCCACCGGCTCGCTGGTGACCAAGCAATTCGTCGCGCCTGAATTTGCGGATAACTATATATTCCGCAATGCGGCTCACGATACCATCCAGTCCGCAATGATTGTTGATGAGGCGATTGTGAGACGGAAATTCACCAAGGTCGCGATTCTGGCTGACTCCACCAACTATGGCCAACTCGGTCGCGAGGATTTGGAAAAAGCGCTGGATAAAAAAGGCATCAAAGCCGTCGCGGTCGAAAAATTCAACGTGAAGGATGTTGATATGACGGCACAATTGCTCAAGGCAAAACAAGCGGGTGCTGAAGCTTTATTGACCTACGCGATCGGCCCTGAATTGGCGCAAATTGCCAATGGGATGGAAAAGCTGAGCTGGAAGGTGCCGATGATTGGCTCATGGACATTGTCGATGGGTAATTTCATCGATAACGCGGGCAAAAATGGTAACGGCGCAACCATGCCGCAAACCTTTATCCAGGAAGGCAACACACCGAAGCGCAAGGCGTTTATCGACGCTTATGTAAAAGCCTATAACCCGGCAAATGGTCGCATTCCATCGCCTGTATCGGCCGCCCAGGGTTATGATTCGGTTTATTTGCTCGCCGCCGCCATTAAGCAAGCTGGCACCACGGATGGCCCGAAAGTGCGTGAAGCGCTCGAAAGCCTGAAAGAAAAAGTAGATGGCGTGGTGGCGGTATACGACAAGCCGTTCAGCAAAGATGATCACGAAGCAATCAAAATGGGCATGCCCGTGATGGGCCAGGTACTCGAAGGTCGCGTGGTTACCGTCAAATAAGTTAGCGTAGAAGGGTGGCATCGAGTCACACAGCGACGCATTCCGCTGTCAGCTTGGTACTGCCTTCATCATGAGTGGCGCGGGGGATGTTTCGTCCTTCGCGCTTATTTTGAGCTTAGTGGTCTATTGGTTAGGGCCGCGGTTTGCATACATCGACTCACCCATATCTCTAAGGATATGCCGCTGGCGTCCCAGGCATGCAACTTAAAAACACCTGGTCATCCCATGGAATATTCTCCGCAGCAATCCAAAAAAGTTTGAAATTCTAAAAGGCCAAGCTCCCGCCATGGATATTTTTCTACAATTAACATTCAGCGGCATCGCCCTCGGCATGATTTACGCGGTGATTGCGTTCGGTTACCAGCTCACGTTTGCAACCTCGGGCACGCTTAATTTTGGTCAGGGCGAGGCACTCATGCTCGGCGCACTGGTCGGTTTGAGTCTCGCCGGTGGCGTGATGGGCGGGCCTTACATCAATTACTGGTTGATGATTCCGCTGGTGATGTTGTTTGGCGCGCTGCAGGGCGTGGTGGTGGAGCGTATCGGCGTGCGACCATCGATCAAAACCAAGAATGAATTTGGCTGGATCATGTCGACGATTGCGCTGGCGATTATTTTTAAAAACGTCGCTGAAAACATTTGGGGTAAAGACGATCTCACGTTCCCTTCGCCGGTATCCTCGACACCATTCCAGATTTTCGGCGCGAACGTCCAGATCATGCAGGTTATCGTCGTTCTAGGTGCGCTGGCGATGATGTTGGCGGTTGAGCTTTTTAATCGCAAATCGATTTACGGTAAAGCGGTGGTCGCGACCGCGAATGATTCTGATGCGGCAGGCTTGATGGGCATTAATACGGGCCAAGTAGTGACGTTCTCGTACGCGCTATCGTCCGCAACCGCCGCCTTCGCGGGGGTGCTGGTGGCACCGTTAACGCTAACAGGTGCCACCATGGGCACTGCACTCGGCTTGAAGGCTTTCGCGGTGGCGATTATTGGCGGTCTCACATCAGGCGTGGGTGCGATCGTCGGCGGCCTCATTTTAGGCATCGCCGAAACGCTTACCGGCTACTATATTTCGACCGGGTACAAAGAAGTGCCGGGTCTGCTGTTGCTGTTGCTGGTGCTCGCGATCAAGCCATCTGGTTTGTTCGGCAAAACCACCATCAAGAAAGTTTAATCAATGAAACGAAACAGTCTTATTTTGGGCATTATCGCTTTCATCGCCTTGGTCGCGTTCCCGCTGGTTATTCCAAACCCCTATTACATTCACCTTGCCGAGACGATTTTAATCTACGCGATTTTGTTGTTTGGCCTCGACATTGTGGTCGGTTATACCGGCGAGGTTTCGCTCGGTCACGCGGGATTGTTCGGGATTGGTTCGTATACCGCAGGAGCCCTGTTCTTCAAGCTGGGCGTACCGTTTGCGCTGGCGGTGCCGGCCAGTATTGCGGTCACTGCCGCGTTTGGCGCATTGCTCGCCTTGCCTGCGTTGCGTGTGACGGGGCCTTATTTGGCGATGGTGACGCTGGCGTTCGGCACCATCATCCAGATTTTGATCAATGAGATGACTTTCCTGACGGAGGGCCCGCTCGGCATCAAAGTACCCAAGCCCTCTTTTTTCGGCCACAAACTAAACGAGGTTGAATATTTTTATGTCGCCGCCGCGTTGATGATGGTTGCGCTCATTGTGGTCAATCGATTGTTGAAATCGCATTTTGGACGCGCCTTTCAGGCCCTTCGCGCCAGCCCCGTGGCCTGTGATTGTATGGGTGTTTCAGTCTATCGCTACAAAGTTTTTGCGTTTGTGTTCAGCGCCGGTCTCGCCGGTCTGGCGGGCAGTTTGTACACTTATTCGGAAGAGTATATTTCGCCGAACACCTATAACTTTGAGCTGACGATTCTGTTTTTACTCGCGGTGATCATGGGCGGCCGCAAGACCCGCAGCGGGCCGATCTTGGGCGCCGCGATTGTGGTGATGCTGCCGAGTCTGTTGTCTGATATCGAACTGTTTCGCAAGATCGCTTATACCGCGGTCGCGATTGGTGTGGTGGCCTCGATCTGGTTATTGGCAAAAAAGCGTAAATCGCTGCGCGAAATCGCGATTCCTTTAACTGCGACGATTGCGATGGCGGTATTTTCGTACAAGCTCGAAAACATAATCGACTGGCGGCTGACCATTTTCGGTTTGATGACCCTGTTCGTGGTCTATTATTTGCAGGATGGCGTGATCGGATTTTTGCGCAATCTGCTTGAAAAAATATGGCCGAACGGGTTTCGTAAAGTTGATGAATACGGCGCTCTGGCGAATGAATCGCTGGCGTGGGAAAAATCAGAACACAGCGGCAAAGCGGGCGTTGATTTGCTGCATGCCAATCAAGTGCTGATGCAATTTGGCGGCTTGAAGGCGCTTAATCAGGTCGATCTAAAAATTGCCAAAGGCACGATTCACGGCCTCATCGGGCCAAACGGTTCGGGTAAGAGCACGATGATGAATGTGCTGACCGGCATTTATAAACCAACGGCGGGCGCGGTCGAATTTAATGGCGGCGTAATTTCGGGCATGACACCCGCCGCCATTGCGCTCGGCGGGATCGCGCGGACCTTCCAGAACGTGCAGCTTTTCGGTGAAATGACGGCGACAGAAAACGTGTTGGTCGGGCTGCACCACACCTTTAAAAGCAATGTGCTGGATGTAATGTTAAACACCAAACGCTATCGGGCAGAAGAGCATCGCGCGCGCATCCGTGCGGCGAGTATTTTGCAGTTTGTGGGCCTTACGGATTTGTCGAATGAAGAAGCCCGCAATCTGCCTTACGGCAAGCAGCGCCTGCTTGAAATCGGCCGCGCGCTGGGCTTGAGCCCCAGCTTGCTGCTACTCGATGAACCAGCTGCCGGGCTGACCGCGCCGGACATCAAAGAGCTGGTCGCTATTATTCGAAAAATTCGCGAGCACGGCATCACCCTGATTTTGATTGAACATCACATGGACGTAGTGATGTCGATTTCAGATACGGTAACAGTACTCGATTTTGGCCAGAAAATTGCTGAAGGTAAACCAGCTGAGGTGCAGGCGAACGCCAAGGTTATCGAGGCCTATCTCGGCGGCGATGCGGGAAGCAATGCGGGCGCGGCAGAACTTTCTGCGCCACCTTCATCCACCCCGATCCCGGCTTAGGAACGACCATGCTATCCATCAATAATCTTTACGCGGGCTATGGCAAAGTTGAAGTGCTGCATGGCATTTCGCTGGACGTGCCCAAGGGCAAAGTCGTTACCTTGATCGGCTCTAATGGCGCAGGTAAAACCACGACCATGCGCGCTATTTGCGGCATGATTAAGCCACAGTCAGGAGCAGTTTCGCTGAATGGAAAAAATGTCGCGGGGATGGATTCGCACCGCATCGCGCGCGCGGGTCTGGCGCACTCGCCTGAAGGGCGGCGAGTTTTTTCGACCATGAGTGTGCGCGACAACCTCACTCTTGGCGCGTTTCCGCGGTTTACCGGGGCACGGCCCAAAGGCAATATCAAAGCTGATCTGGAACGCGCGCTGGAATTGTTTCCACGCCTGAAGGAACGTCAGGATCAACTGGCCGGCACCTTGTCGGGCGGTGAACAACAAATGTTGGCGATGGCGCGGGCGCTGATGATGAATCCTGACGTGATTTTGCTCGACGAGCCCTCCATGGGTTTAGCGCCGATTTTGGTTGAAGAGGTTTTCCGGATTATTCAGCGCCTCAAAGCCGATGGCATCACGATGCTGCTGGTGGAGCAATTTGCGGCGGCCGCATTGAACGTCGCGGACTACGGTTACGTGATGGAGAATGGGCGCATTTCGGTTCATGGCGCACCGGAAAAATTAAAAAATGACCCGGCGGTTAACGAGGCGTATTTGGGCGGCGCGAATAAACACTAAACCGGCCCCAAACCGTGCTCCAATCCATACCAAATTCGGCTAAAAAATAACCGTCGCGATATTTACCCGTCGGGATACCAGCATAACGCCGCTCGCGCAATCTTCTTGTGCAAATCAACCATGCAAACTCACCCAGCGAAAGCCAAAATCCTCATTACCCGCCAGGTCTTTCCGGAGGTGGTTAATTTTCTTTCCAGCGAATTTGAGATTGACTATAACGAAGGTGACGATGTGCTCACGGCAGGGGCTTTGCGTGAGCGCGCACGCGACGCTGCCGGTGTGATGTGCTGCCTGACCGAGAAAATTGATTTGGCGTTTCTTGAACAATGTGTGGGCCTCAAAGTAGTGAGCAATATTGCGGTGGGCTATAACAACATCGACGTCGCCGCATGCACCTTACGCGGCGTAAAAGTGACCAACACACCTGGCGTATTGGATGACACCACCGCGGACCTCACGTTCGCTCTGCTGATGGCCACCGCCCGGCGGGTCACCGAATCCGAAGCGTGGCTCCGTGCGGGTGACTGGAAAAAAAGTTTTGCGCTTCAGCAAATGCTCGGTGCTGATATTCATCATGCCACGCTGGGCATTATCGGCATGGGTCGTATCGGCCAGGCGATTGCAAAGCGCGCTACTGGGTTTGACATGACGGTTCGCTATTTCAATCGCACTAGGCTGGATGCCGCGACGGAGGCGAAATATAACGTCAGTTATGCCACTCAGGATGCAGTGTTGCGGGAAAGTGATTTCGTGTTGGTGATGGTGCCTTACTCAGCGGCCACGCATCATCTTATCGGCGCCAAAGAAATTGCGATGATGCAACCGACAGCCATTTTGATTAATACCGCTCGCGGAGGTGTGGTTGACGACGCGGCCTTGATTGATGCCTTGAAGGCCCGCAAAATTGCAGGCGCGGGCCTTGATGTGTTCGAAAATGAGCCTCTGTTCAATCCCGAATTTTTGCAGCTGAGAAACGTCACGCTTACGCCGCACATCGGCAGCGCCACTCGATCAACGCGGATGGCGATGGCGATGTTGGCGGCGACTAATTTGAAAGCCGCGCTGACCGGTAAAACCCCACTGAATTGCGTAAACCCGTAAGCTGACCGCAGGTGTTTAAAAGTGCCAAATAAGGGCGCCAAACAAAGGCGCTAGACAAAGGCGCTAAATAAAGGCGGTAAAGTTTTACTACCACCAATATATACGGGTATCTTCAAGCATTAATGACTGAAAATGCCCGCCCATGCTAGTGTTTACTAATTTTCAATTACGGGAGTATTCATGAAAGTCGCATTTCTAGGCTTGGGTGTTATGGGTTTCCCGATGGCAGGCCATTTGCAAGCGAAGGGTTTTGAGGTCACCGTTTATAACCGTACCGAA
>JANYGV010000227.1 GCA_025359285.1 Burkholderiales bacterium | reverse complement strand
GCTGGCACGGCATGCAGAAACCCGGCTGTGGAAAGAGCTGGTGCAAAATCCGCTCATCCTGGCGACCGTGGGCGGCGTGCTGTTTTCATTGAGCGGCCTCGTGATCCCCGAGCCGATTCAAATGCTGATTTCGCGCATGGGTGCGGCCTCGCTTGCCTGCGGATTGCTGGCGGTCGGTGCGGCGTTAAAATTTTCGGATGCGTGGAAAAACCTGGGCGTTATCACCTACTTCACCGCGGTCAAATTAATTGCGTTACCGATTGCCGCGGTTTATCTCGCCCGCGTGCTCGGCGTGAGTGGCGTATTCTTCGACATGGTGGTGTTATTCGCCGCGCTGCCTACAGCAACTTCCGCTTATGTCCTAGCCGTGCGGATGGGTGGCGATGGTAACTTCGTGGCACAGGGTGTGACCATGAGCACTCTCGCGGGGATGCTGTCGATACCGTTTTGGTTAAATTACGCTAGCAGGATGTTTGTTTGAAAAATATAACTGAGTACGTTTTAAATGCCCAACCAAGTCGCGTCGTACTGAGATTCAGTTGGGCAATCAAGTAATAGAGTTACCGTGCGCTAGCCGTTGTAATTGCCTGCTGAATCAGTGTCGTCCCGCGCGTATGGCTGGCAAGGTCCTTGATCGGCTCCGGGTCTGTGATCTTGGATGTTGCAAGACATTCTGTCGTTGGCAGTGAGAGTCATTCCGCCATAAACGCTCATAATTTCAGTAGTTGATGACGTTTTCATTTTGAATTTTCCTTGAGTTAGCAGCAGATCGCTGAAAAGTAACGATAAGGTGCATTATCGTTAATCGATATACGCTGTTCGGCGTATTCGATATAAGATTTAAAGTTGAAAGATTTAAAGTTGAAAATTTTATTGTTTTTTTGGATTTAAAGTGTTGTGAAGGTGAACTTACAACTCGATTAAAGGCCGAGCAGAATAGGTGTACATTTCAACATGCCGTTGAGCGTATGGTTTTGTAATTGCGTTGCGTTAGGTTTTTTGCAGAAAACAAAACAGGAGAAAGTAATGCGACTAGATGATGAGCAAGAGAGTAGCGACATTGAAGATCGACGCGGCGGTGTCAGCATGGGTCGTGTGGGTGGATTGGGCATTGGCGGCGTTCTTGTCGCGCTTGTGCTGAGCTATTTTTTAGGCATAGATCCTCGCACTTTAATTGGCGTGGCGGAATCGGTTCAGGGTGGACAGCCGCAGTCGCAGACTCAGCCGATTAATCCGGCCAACGATCCCGATGCTAAGTTGAAATCGGAGGTGGGTAAAATTCTGACTAACATAAGCCGCAATTGGGGCGAGCTGTTTCAGGAAATGGGCCGCACATATAAAAATCCGAAGCTTGTGCTCTATAGCGGCTCGACGCGCACTGCGTGTGGCGCTGGCCAAGCGGCAATGGGGCCGTTTTACTGTCCCGGTGACCAAGAGGTGTATCTGGATATGGCGTTTTTTCAGGAGATGGAGCGTCGCTTCAAAGCAGGCGGAGATTTCGCGCGCGCTTATGTGATTGCGCACGAAATCGGCCATCACGTGCAAAACCAGATGGGCATTACTGGTAAAACCGACGCGATGCGCGACCGCGTGAGCAAAGTCGAATACAACAAAATTTCGGTGCGGGTGGAATTGCAGGCGGACTGCTTCGCCGGGGTGTGGGCTTATCACTCCAACAAAGCCAAACCGTTCCTTGATCCCAATGATGTGGACGAAGCTTTGCGCGCTGCAAACGCAATTGGCGACGACGCATTGCAGCGGCAGGCGCAAGGCGCGGTCGTGCCCGATTCATTCACCCACGGCACCTCAGCACAGCGCGTGAAATGGTTCAAGACGGGGTTTGAAACCGGCAGCGTGAAAGCATGTGATACGTTTGCGACGCGGGATCTTTAGATGATTTGTAAACTCCAGTATCGGCGGGCGTTTCGAGGCAAAAAATGTCGGAAAACGCCGCCAAAGCTAGGGTTTTCAATTTAAATGAGGTCGATGCGCTTACTTTGTAGTTGTCATCTCGAGTCGCTTTTGCGCGGGATTGGCTACAGCGGTTCGCCATAGCCGACGGAAATCGTGGGGGAGTCAGGTTGCGTTGTGACAAAACCCGAAATAAAAAAAGCCGCCACAGAATACTGTGGCGGCTTTTTGGTTGGCTTGAAAAGCAATTAAGCTTTGTCGTCGCCTTTGGTCTGCGTCGAGACGTAATCGAGCTTTTCCTTGATACGTGCCGATTTGCCTGAACGTTTGCGCTGATAGTAAAGTTTGGCGCGGCGTACATCGCCTTTGCGTTTGACTTCGATCGACGCGATGGTCGGTGCGTAGCTTTGGAAGGTACGCTCAACGCCTTCGCCCGATGAAATTTTGCGAACGATAAACGATGAATTGAGGCCGCGATTGCGTTTCGCAATCACGACGCCTTCGTAAGCTTGCACGCGTTTGCGTTCGCCTTCGATCACGTTTACGTTTACCACTACGGTGTCACCCGGCGAGAAAACGGGGATGACTCTACCCAAACGGGCAATTTCTTCTTTCTCCAACATTTCAATAATGTTCATGTGATTCCTTGTCATGGTTATGGCGTGTTGATTTTCATCATCACCGCCCTTGGCTAATTGCACGAATCGTTTTAAAACCCATCGTTTTTTAGCCCTTCACACAGCGCCCTTGTTCATGCTATGCAGGGATGTGCGCTTTCTTTTTTTTACCGCTTTGCTACTTCTGCTTCTGATGAATTTCGTTCAACAGTTTCAAATCTTCTTTACTCAATCCGGCACTATCCAATAAATCGGGACGCCGCTTCAGCGTTCTTTCTAACACCAATTTCCGGCGCCATTTGGCAATTCCTGCATGATTGCCGCTCATCAATTCGGTCGGTACCGTTGCACCGTTCCAAACTTCTGGCCGCGTGTAATGCGGGTGATCCAGATAACCGTCGCGCGCGGGTGAAAACGAATCTTCAATGGCCGATTCTGGTGTATTCAACACACCCGGCAGCAATCTCACCATCGCATCAATCAATACCATCGCGGCTAATTCACCTCCCGACAGCACGTAGTCGCCAATCGATATTTCCAAATCCACACGCGCTTCAATCAAACGCTCGTCAATGCCTTCATATCGCCCGCACAAAAAAACCAATCCTGGTTCTTCCACCAACTGTCGAATACCTGCGTCGGTAATCGGCCTGGCCTGCGGTGTCAAGTGAACCACTTTCGGCTTGTTTGTAAAGTGCGCCAACTGTAAATCTTGCTGCCGCTGAATCGCCGCATCAATTGCCGCATTCAGCGGTTCTGCCTTCATCACCATTCCCGGTCCGCCCCCAAAAGGTCGGTCATCGATAGTGCGATATTTATCAGTGGCGAAATCGCGCGGGTTCCAGCATGTCAGCGCCCACACTTTTTCATCCAGCGCCCGACGCGTCACGCCCGAATCAGCAATCGCATCGAACATTTCAGGAAACAACGTGATGACATCGTATTGTTTAGTCATCAAGTTTTCCCTTGCTGCCTTTAACTTAACAAAATAATCTGGCTCCGCCAGTTATTTTGTTCTGAATAGCCTCGATGAAAGTAGGGTTTAACTTTCATCGAAACAATCAATAATCTTTGCTCCAGTTCACCGTCACCACTTTGGCAATGCGGTCAACATTCACAATCACTTCGTCGATGAACGGAATCAAAATTTCTTCGGTTCCCGATTTCACCACCAGCACATCGTTGGCACCGGTTTCCATCAAGGTATCGATAATTCCCAATCGTTCGCCGAGTGAGTTGACCACCGCTGCGCCGATCAAATCAATCCAGTAATGCTCGCCATCACGCGCATCTTCAAGCGAATCACGCGGGATGGCGATATCACGTTTGCTCAATAATTCAGCGTCGCTGCGGGTGTCACAACCTTTGAATTTCGCCACGACCGCTTTTACGTTGACGGCAAAATCTTCCAGCTCGAATTCTTCCCAGCCTTTGGGGCCTCTGACCAGCCACGATGCATACGCATCAAGACTGTCAGGTTCGCCCGTGAACGTTTGTAGCTTGACCCAGCCCTTAATCCCGAATGGCGCGGCGATGCGCGCCATGATGACTAAGTCTTTGTCTTCAATACTGGGCTCAACCAAACTTTATTGGCCTATTGACCTATTGACCAACAACCGGTGCGGTTTTCTTGTGGCTCTTGATGAGCTTGGTCACTGCGTCAGATGCTTGCGCACCACGACCCTGCCAGAACGCCAGACGATCCATGGCCATACGGAATGGCTCGTCAGCACCGGAAGCAACGGGATTATAAAAACCCAAACGCTCAATAAAGCGACCGTCGCGCGGGTTGCGTGAGTCAGCTACGACGATGTTGTAGAAAGGACGATTGCGGGCACCGCCGCGTGCGAGTCTGATAACGACCATGAAGTATTTCCTTAAATTTGCTGTTTCATTAAACAATCCGTTGAGAACGGATAACGGGCCGGTTGCGAACCGGTAAC
>JANYGV010000183.1 GCA_025359285.1 Burkholderiales bacterium | reverse complement strand
GCGCTTTCCGAGTGGCTAAAACTGCGCATTCGGCGTGATGGCAAAGTTCATGAAATGGAATTTCGTCACGGTGAGCGAGTCGCGCCTTTAGCTGTGGTGGGCAATACCGACAAACGCGGCACCGAGGTTCATTTCTTGGCTGCAAAAGAAACGTTCACGTTGGTTGAGTTTCACTACGAAATTTTGGCCAAGCGCTTGCGTGAGCTGTCATTTTTGAATAACGGCGTAAAAATTGAGCTTGTGGACCAGCGTAACGGCAAGAGTGAAAATTTTGCATACTCTGGCGGCGTAAAAGGCTTCGTGGAGTACATGAATCGCTCAAAAACTGTACTGCACCCCAAGATTTTTTACGCGGTGGGTGAAAAAGACGGCATGACCATCGAAGTCTCGATGCAGTGGAATGACAGTTACGGCGAAACAGTACAATGTTTTACGAATAACATTCCGCAGCGTGATGGCGGCACACATTTGACCGGCCTGCGTACTGCACTCACGCGCGTCATGAACAAATTCATTGAAGAAAATGAACTTGCGAAAAAAGCCAAAGTAGAGACTTCAGGCGATGACATGCGCGAAGGTTTAACCTGCGTTTTATCGGTCAAAGTACCAGAACCCAAATTTTCATCGCAAACAAAAGACAAGCTGGTATCAAGCGAAGTACAGCCAGTGGTATCCGAAGTCGTGGGCACGAAATTGGCCGAATATTTGCTCGAAAATCCAGTAGACGCTAAGACCATTTGCAACAAAATTATTGACGCCGCACGAGCGCGCGACGCTGCACGCAAAGCCCGCGAATTGACGCGTCGTAAAGGCGTGATGGATGGTGTCGGACTGCCCGGTAAGCTGGCCGATTGTCAGGAAAAAGATCCTGCGCTATGTGAAATTTATATTGTTGAGGGTGACTCTGCCGGCGGTTCGGCCAAGCAGGGCCGGGATCGCAAGTTCCAGGCAATCCTACCCCTGCGCGGAAAAGTGTTGAATGTAGAAAAAGCGCGTATTGACAAGGTAATTTCGTCCGAGCAAATCGCCACCCTAATTACCGCACTGGGCGCAGGTATTGGCCGTGACGACTTCAATCACGAGAAACTTCGTTACCACCGCATCATCATCATGACCGATGCTGACGTCGACGGTGCACACATTCGTACGCTATTGCTAACCTTCTTCTTCCGGCAAATGCCACAGCTGGTTGAAAACGGCTATATCTACATTGCGCAGCCACCGCTTTATAAAATAAAAAGCGGCAAAGAAGAGCGTTACGTCAAAGATGAATTGGAACTTAAACAGGCTCAGCTCAAAAAGGCCTTGAATGACGCCATTCTTAATCCAGGCAGTGGCAGCGCTCTCATTGCTGGCGAAGCGCTGGAGAACATAGCCAAGGATTTCCTGATGACCGAAGCCGTCATTACGCGATTGTCCCGCACGTTTGATCCAGAAGTATTGACCGGCTTATTGCAGTGCCCACGCATTGATCTGAAATCAGCAGAGAGTGCCTCAAAAGCAGCGGTGTGGCTGACAGATGCCATTGGTGCACACCATCTGGTGGTCAAAGTTGAACAAGACGAGGCGCATGATGGATATCGGCTACGTTGCGTTAAAACACTGCACGGCAATACCCGCTCAACCATCATCGATTCCACCTTCATTGAAACCGGCGACTACGAGCAGATTGTGAAAACATCGCTCACGCTCAACGGGTTAATTCGTGACGGCGCTGAAATCAAGCGGGGCGAAAAATCACTCGCGGTCAACTCATTCACCGCTGCGCTAAGTTGGCTGATTGAGCAGGCCAAAGACGGCATGCATATTCAGCGCTATAAAGGTCTGGGTGAAATGAATCCCGAACAATTGTGGGAAACCACGATGGACCCCAAGGTGCGCATTTTGAATCGTGTGCAGATCGAAGACGCCATCGCGGCAGATGAGATCTTCACCACGTTAATGGGTGATGACGTTGAGCCGCGTCGGGCGTTTATCGAGACGAATGCCTTGGTAGTGCAAAACCTGGACGTTTGACGCAAATAAGAAAAATGAAATTCAGGTGAACACCTAACTTAAAAAGCTGTTCTCCTGATTTTGACGTTCAGCAATACCAAGTTTGGCGTGGGTCGGCTTAAGCTGGACAAGGCACCCAATGTATAATAAAAGGCCGTGTTTTAGTGCTGAAAACCGTCGTTTACGACCGCATATTTGATGGAACCAACCTACCAACCCAAAGAAATTGAGGCCCGTGCGCAGGCGCATTGGGCGGCTACAGGCGCATATTACGTCACTGAAAACGCGGCGGATCGTCACGATAAACCACGCCCCAAGTTTTATGCCTGCTCGATGCTGCCGTACCCGTCCGGCAAGCTGCACATGGGCCATGTGCGCAATTACACCATCAATGATGTGATGTTGCGCTATCTGCGCATGAATGGCTATAACGTGCTGATGCCGATGGGTTGGGATGCGTTTGGCATGCCGGCAGAGAATGCGGCGATGGCGAATAATGTGCCGCCGGCAAAG
>JANYGV010000006.1 GCA_025359285.1 Burkholderiales bacterium | reverse complement strand
TTGATCCGCCAAAAGCTTGATAAGTTCACCAGCGAGCTTGTCGGTTTCGCGCGAGGCGGTACCGTTGCCGATGGCGATTAGATCAACGCGATGCTTTTTTGCCAGTACCGCGAGAGTGTGTAGCGAGCCTTCCCAATCGCGACGTGGCTCGTGCGGATATATTGTCGTCGTCTCCAGCACCTTGCCAGTGCTATCGACCACCGCGACTTTGCAGCCGGTGCGAATGCCAGGGTCCAGCCCCATCGTCGCGCGCGGACCCGCCGGCGCGGCGAGCAATAAATCTTTCAGGTTTTGCGCGAAAACATTGATCGCTTCCACTTCCGATTTTTCGCGCAGCGCGGACATCAATTCAGTTTCCATATGCAGCGAAATTTTTACGCGCCATGTCCAGCGTACGACCTCAGTCAGCCATTTATCAGCCGGGCGGCTCTTGTTCGCGATGCCTGCACTGCCCGCGATCATGTCCTCAATCGGATTAAACGGCGCGCTCCACGAAGGTTTTTCTTCTTCAGAATCCAGCCGCAAAGCAACGGTTAAACAACCTTCATTACGTGCGCGAAAAAGTGCTAACGCGCGATGTGAGGGAATCGTTTTCCAGGTTTCCGCATATGCAAAATAATCCGAAAATTTTGCCCCCTTGTCTTCTTGGCCAGCAATCACTTTCGATTCCACCACGCCATGCGCCACCAGATAGTCACGAGCGCGGCCAATCAAGCCCGCCTGTTCTGAAAACCGTTCCATCAAAATTTGTTTCGCGCCTTCGAGCGCCGCTTTTACATCTGGCACCAAAGTATCTTTTTCATCCGGCTTCACCGGTTCCGCACGCAAATATTTTTGTGCTTCGATCTCGGGTGCGAGCATGGGATTCGCCAGCAAATCGTTCGCTAATGGCTCCAATCCTGCCTCGCGGGCAATCTGCGCTTTGGTGCGGCGTTTGGGTTTATACGGCAAATACAAATCTTCCAGCGTGGTTTTATCCTCCGCCGCTTCAACGCTTTTTTTCAATTCTGGCGTGAGCTTGCCCTGCTCGTCAATAGATTCCAGAATTGCCGCGCGACGATCTTCCAACTCGCGTAAATATCGTAAACGCTCTTCCAATAATCGCAATTGAATGTCGTCCAGCCCACCGGTGGCTTCTTTGCGATAGCGCGCGATAAAGGGCACCGTCGCACCTTCATCAAGTAGTGCGACGGCAGCGGCGATTTGGCTAGGTTTAGCTGCAATTTCAACGGCTAGGCGAGATTCGATAGAAGCGAGCATGGCGGTTTCATAAATAAGAAGGGACGGCGGAGTTTACGCGTTTCAAGATGCAGAAAAATGGTGCGATTTTTTAAAATCACGCTTGCACAAACGTCGTCACACGCCTGCGTGTTCGCTCACGCAATCCGCATTCACGCAGCTTGTCAGCCAGCGCTTCCAAATCGGGAATGCCATACAAAATCACCGTTTGAAAACTGGTGTCTGATGACCTGAGATGCAGCAAACAAAAGCCCAGCAAACGCATACCGAATGGTTTGTGCAAATCAAAATGGTCGATCCGAAAAAGTTCAATCGAATCTTTGGTTTTGGACAACACACCATATTCGATACGAATCCGCTGCGTCGTGATTTCGTAATGCGTGCCGAGATGTTTTAGCCAATAGAAAAGGTAGCCAATGCCCAGGGTAAGCACCACCACCACCCATTGCCATGCGCTATAAATCACAGCGGGGCGCCCAGCGAAAAGCGGCGACTCTGTTTCCGCATCCTTTGCCGCCGCAAAAGCAGATAAATCGGTATTGCAAAAGCGGCATTTGATCGCCACCGCTTTAATCGTTTCGCCGCATACGGGGCAGGCTTTGCTGTCATCGGTCATCGCGCGTTCCTCATTAACGTAAGCTGAAATTATGCGACTCAATGATAAACCGCGCACCGTAATGAATGATTATTTCTTTAAACGTTATGCCCGCTTGGCGCTATCAATGGCGCTGCTAGTGCTCGCGTTTGCGGCGGCCTCACCGACGTTAAATGCGTTTGGTGCGCAATCGCAACCCAAATTATTTGCCGCGTTTTGTACGTCAATGGGCCTTGTCCGCATCGCGGTCGACGGCACAAATGAACCCGCCGCACCAACGCCTCACAGCGTGGAATGTGCGTGGTGCGTGCAGCCAGGAAACTGGCTCGCGTTCGGTCATATAGATTCACTGGTTGCTCCCACCGTCGACAGTTCAAACCCCTCGCCCCTATTGGCGTTTGAGCCATTTCCCCCGGTTGTTATTCATACCGTTGCGCATTCGCGCGGCCCACCACTACTTTCCTAAATCAGTTTTTCCTGCCTGAGATAGAGACGTTGTGAGAGTGTGAGTTTGGTGCGCCGCTGCAATACTGCACTAGCCGCGCGTCATCAGCATTTGCATTTTCTTGCACACCTATTTTTGCGCATTCTTTGATTTATCTGATCAGGAATTTTATGCAAAAGCTTTTGCTGCTGGCGCGACCATCCTCGCTCGCGCTGTCGATTCAAGTCGCCTTATTTTTATCGGTTCCTGCATTCGCGCAGTCTTCACCCTCCATCCAGACGAATACCGAAGAGCAGGCAAAGTTGGTGCCTACCGCGCCCACAGTAAAAACCCTGAGCGCAATCAACGTCACCGGCAATCGTCCGACCTCGATTCCGTCCTACATTCCCACCACGATCGAGACCATTACCGGTCAGGAAATTGCCGAAAAGATTAACGCAACCGACGCCGAAGACGCATTGAAATATTTTCCCAGTTTGCTGGTACGAAAACGCTTTATCGGCGATTTTGATCATGCTGTGCTGGCGAGTCGTGCGTCAGGCACGGGCAATAGCGCGCGCTCACTCGTATACGCGGATGGAATTTTGCTGTCGAATTTGCTCGGCAATGGTGCCAACTTTACGCCGCGCTGGGCGTTGGTGACGCCGGAAGAAATTGAACGTGTGGATGTGCTTTACGGCCCGTTTTCAGCCGCGTACCCTGGTAATTCTGTGGGTGCAGTGGTGGATTATGTCACTCGCATGCCGACGCAATTTGAAGGCCACGCGAGCGCGGGCTATTTCAGTCAGCCATTCAAACAATACGGCACTCACGCGACCTATTCTGGCGCGCAGTTCAGCGCCTCGCTGGGCGACAGAAATGGTGAGTTCTCATGGTGGCTAAACGCAAATCGACTGGATAGCGAAGGGCAGCCGATTGCGTTTGCGACCAAGTCCCTCAGCCAAGGGACGGCCGGCAGTAACGGGCTCGCTGTAAGCGGTGCCGTGGCCAGCTTGAATCAACGCAACGAGCCCTGGCTGATTCTGGGCGACACGAATCAGAACAACACCCGCCAGGAAAATTTCAAGGCAAAATTTGCCTACGATTGTTGCCGACCTTGCGTGCGAATTACACCGTCGGCATGTGGCAAAATAATGTTGATCGCGCGTCGAACAGTTATCCGCGCGACGCAAACGGTAATGTAATTTACAGCGGCAATATCCATATCGATGGCCGTCAGTATTCACTCGCACCGGCTGATTTCAATGTCGGTCGTGCGAGCCTGGCGCACATCGTTCACGGCGCATCGTTAAAGACCCATACCCGAGGCGTTTTCGATTGGGAAATCGTCGCGAGCGTGTACGACTACGACAAAGACTTAGCACGTCAGGCGCTGCTTGCCATTCCGCTTGCAAACAACGGTGACCTGGGCCGCATCACGGACCGGAAAGGCACAGGATGGAATACGTTGTCGTTAAAAGGCGTGTTGCGTCCTGGCGCACACCTGATCGATTTTGGCTTACAGCGCGACAGCTTTAAATTACGCACCGAGCTATCCAACACTTCCGACTGGCTGAACGGCGCGGCGGAATCACGGTTCTCCGCATTTTGCGGCGATGCCAGCCTCACCAGCGTGTATGCGCAGGATACCTGGCGATTCGCCGATACGTGGCGCGCGACGCTAGGCGGGCGGCTTGAGCAATGGCGCGCGTCGAATGGCGCGATCTCGAACGCAAGCAGCACCATCAATTTAAATTCACGTCCGGAAAATGTGTTCTCGGCCAAAGCGGCGGTTCAATTTCAGGCGTTGCGCGATTGGGTATTGAAAGCCTCGTTGGGCCGCGCCGTCAGATTCCTCACGGTTTCCGAACTCTATCAGGGCTCAATTTCTGTGACCTCTATTGTTAACAATGACCCGAATTTGAAAGCGGAAAAATCGTGGACGTCCGAACTAAGCGCCGAGCGCGATTTAGGAGGCGGCACGCTTCGCTCGACGCTGTTTTTTGAAGATACCCGCGATGCACTTTTTTCACAGACCAATACGAGCGTCACGCCCAATATCACCAATATTCAGAACGTGGATCATGTGCGCACACGTGGCGCGGAGCTGGCGTTTCAGCAGAACGATGTATTGATTCGCGGCCTGGAAATCGTCTGCATTGTGACCTACGCAAATTCCAAAACCGCGCAGAACGATAAATTTTAAGCGAGCGGCGGCAAATGGCAACCGCGCGTACCGCAGTGGCGTGCAAACGTGCTCGCGACCTATCGTGCGAATGAAAATTTATCGGCCACGTTCGGTGTGCGTTATAGCGGGCGGCAATATGGCAGTCTGGATAACAGCGACCAAAATGGCGCAACTAGTTTTGGCTACAGCAAATTTTTGGTTGCCGATATCTGCGTGCGCTACAAATTTGACAAGCAATTAAGCGGCTCTATCGGCGTAGATAACCTGGACAACGAAAAATATTGGGCGTTCCATCCTTATACGCAGCGCACGGTGCTGGCCGAAGCTAAATTTGATTTCTAAAGATTAAATAAAAGGAACGATATGAATATGTTTAAGTTTTTTTCAGTATTGGCATCAACGACTTTTGTGATTGTCTATTCGCGGGCCTCGATGGCGCGTGTGGTGTTGGCAGAGCCAACCGCGCCTACGGGAAGTTATTACCGCGCGACGTTTAAAGTCGGCCACGGCTGCGATGGTGCCAGCATCACCGCAATTTCAGTCAACATTCCCGATCGCTTTGAGAACATCAAGCCGATGCCAAAACCCGGGCGGGCAAGAGAAACGAAAATCGAAAAGTTGGCAAAACCGATTGAATCGTACGGCAAAATAATTATCGATACCGTCCGACAGATTACTTGGCGGGGCGGGCCGCTGCTCGATCAGCACTACGATGAGTTTGTAATCATGATGAAGCTGCCCGAGCAGGCCGGTAAGCGCTGGGTGCCGGTTGTGCAAACATGCGAAAAAGGCGTGATTGAGTGAGTCGACATTCCAGCGCCGGGTAAATCTCGGAAGGACTTGAAAGCACCTGCCGCAGAGCTTGATATTGTCCAAGCGACAACTGCTGCAGTGCATAAACACTGAATGGGGCGAGTAAATGTGTACGGGGTGTTCGGGGTGGTCGGGGTGGTCGGGGTGGTCGGGGTGTTCGGGGTGGTCGGGATGTTCGGGGTGGTCGGGATGTACGGGATGTGAAAGTGTGAAGGAAAACGATTGATTTTGGCTATGCTACACTGTTGCATCTGAGATTTATCTTCTAACTTTTCATCCACCTTCGCGTTAATCGCTTGAAGCACGTCAAACACTCCTTGTTCCGATTTTTGATGCGCGCGATGCCGCTGGCGATGCCATTGACTATCGCTGCATTTTTGATCGCGGCACAAACCTTAGTGGCGCTGCACAGCGTAGCGCATGCGAACAGTAGTACGTTCGCCGGCAATGCCGAGCGGGTTGCGCTTCAAGCGGCGGTCAGCAACGTCTCGACGTCACCGCCAGCCTTGGATGCGCAAAATAAATTTTGGGCGGCGCTATTTGGTCACACGCTGGATGCGACCGACAGCGCGTCGGCCTGCGTGGCGTGGGATGCTGCGTTCGCCGCCGCGGGCACAATCGATAGCCACGCGCAGATGTCTGTCCCGGTTTTTTACGGCGTCGCTGGGCCACCGCCGGTGACATCGCTACCCATATCAAACGACTTCCTCGGCATCGCCCGCGCCCGCGCGCCTCCGCAAGCATAAACACAAACAATATCTGCGCTGCTTGTTGCGAAACCATTCGCTTGCGAGCCGCGTTCTGTGTTTATTTTTTTGCGTGATCACGCAATTTGTGTCGGGGAAAATCATGGCTTCAAAATGTATTTTGGGTTTTAAATCAACCGCGATGTGTGTCGCGGTAGCATCTGCTATTTCTGTCCCTTTAACGGTCTCAACCCCCGCGCAGGCACAGACCCAGGCCCAGGCGCCGGCACAAACACTAGCCGCTGCTGCGCCGCAAAAAATAGATGAAATCGTCATCATCGGTAATCCGCTGGATGCGCGCGATGTGGTTGCACCGGTTTCAACGTTGTCGGGAACCGAATTGCTACTGAAAAAAGGCAGCACACTCGGCGAAACGCTAAACAATTTGCCCGGCGTCTCGCAGAGCTGGTTCGGGCCGAACGCCTCACGGCCGGTCATTCGCGGGCTCGATGGTGATCGTATTCGCATCCTGAATAATCTGGGCTCGTCTCTCGACGCGTCATCATTGAGTAACGATCACAACCCATCGATTGATCCGCTGGTGGTCGAAAAAATAGAGGTATTGCGCGGCCCGGCGGCGCTTTTGTATGGCGGGGCGGCGATCGGCGGCGTGGTCAATATTGTCGATAATCGTATTCCGCGCAACGCGATTAGCGGCGTGAGCGGTTCGCTGGAAACGCGGTTGGGCGGGGCTGAGCGCGAGCGCGGCACCTCAGCGGTGGCGGAATTGGGCGCGGACGGATTTGCGCTTCACGTGGACGGCTTTACCCGCGATACCGATGATTACAAAGTGCCCCGCAGCACGGGCCTGGGCTTGGATAACGGCAATCGCATTGTCAATTCGGCATCGCAGGCAAAAGGCGGTGCGGTCGGCGCGTCGTATCAATTCGACAAAGGTTATGTGGGCGCGATGCATTCTGAATACAAAACCATTTACGGCACCGTTGCCGATGAAGCGGTGCGAATTGATATGCGACAAAAGCGTGATTCGGTTGAAGCAAATTTTCGTGGTTTGAATGGCTTGATCACGGGCGTTTTTGCAAAATTCAACCAGTCCGAATATGAGCACACTGAAAAAGATGACGGTGTGCCGCAGACAACATTCAAAAACAAGGGCGATGATTTCCGGCTGGAAGTAAAACACGCCAAAATTGGCGCGTTGCAAGGTGTGATTGGTTTGCAAACCGAGCAATTTGATTTTTCTGCTCTAGGTGCTGAAGCGTTTGTGCCGGGCACCCGCACTGAGAATCAGGCCGTATTTGCATTCGAAGAGCTGGCCACGGGGCCGTGGAAATTTCAATTCGGCGGTCGAGTAGAAAAAAATAAAATCAAAAGCGATGGTGAGGCCGGCTCAGGCTCACTTGCCAACACAGCGCGTTTCGGCGAAGGCCGTACCCGCGCCTTCACGGCGGGCAGCGCATCGGTCGGTGGAATTTATAAAATCAATCCGGCAATATCTATCACCAGCAATTTAGCGTTCACTCAGCGCGCGCCAACTTTTTATGAGCTGTATGCCGACGGCCCGCACGGCGCAACCGGCGCCTATGAAGCAGGGAATCAATCATTTGGCAAGGAGCGTTCCACAGCAATAGATTTGGCTTTGCAGTGGAAGGATGGCGCGTCAAGCGCTCGCGTCGGGCTATTTGCGCAGGAATTCAGTAACTACATTTCACTACGCCGCACCGGCTTGGATCGCGATGCCGATGGCAATGGAAATGGCGTGGGCGTAACCGCTTGTGCCGATGGAACATCAGTGGAGTCCGGCTGCACCGCTAAGGTATTACCGGAGTTTCGTTATCGGGCGGTTGAAGCGCGTTTTTTAGGCTTTGAAATTGAAGGCAAACAGCGGCTGATTGACGGTCCTTATACCGTTGATGTGGAAGCCAAGGCGGACTACACCCGCGCCGATGATCGCACTAACCATGAGCCGATTCCGCGTGTGGCTCCCTTGCGCATCACCGGGAGTTTGGTGTGGGCGCTGGGCGATTGGGGCGCGCGCATCGAAGCGCAAAATGTCGCCCAACAAAATCGTTTTTCCAGCGACGACATCGGCGGTGCCACTAAGGGCTACACCTTCATCAACGCGGCGGCAACCTATGGGTTTAACGTGGATCGCATTCGCGGCACCGTGTTTTTGCGCGGCACTAACCTCACCGATCGAAAAGCCTTCAACGCATCATCAGTAGACACCATTCGCGGCTTAGCCCCTTTGCCCGGACGCGGCGTTAAGGTGGGTGTGCAAGTGAATTTCTAACCTCTTTTATCAGCGGGTGTCTTCAGCATCAAATGGCTGAAGATGCCCGCCAGCACTAAGGTTTAGGTTTATTTGGCCGATTCAGCGCGGTCATCTTGAACCCGGCTTTATCGGGTGATGAGCTTGCTTTTTATCAGGTTAGGCAAAAGCAGGTTCTTCGTTTAAACGCCTCGGCAAGACTAACGTCGCACAGCAATAAATCTAATTTCGATACGACTTCAGCCGTTCGAGTTTCGCGGCGTATAGCGCATGTTCTTTGGGCGTGGCGCTATTTTGTTTCGCCAGCGCCAGATGCTTTTGAGCCTCACTGATTTCGCCTAAGCTGAAGTATGCAGACGCCAGCCAAAAGTGAAATTCAGATTGATTTTCGGCGCGCGCTACTTCACGTGCGAATAAATCTCGCGCCATTTTAAAGTTTCCGTCGCGCATCGCGATCTGGCCCAAATTAAAAAAATGAAATGGCGGATACGGCTGCTGCTCTGCTACTTTAAGCGCTAGCGCTTGTGATTCGGCCACGCGACCCTGATCACTAAATACGATCGCAAGATTCGACATCACCTGCAAATTATCCGGCTCGCGAGCCAGCGCATAGTGAAGCGCCGATTCGGCCTCGGCCAGATTTTTATGATGGCGATAAATGACCGCCAGGGTGTTGTATGACATGAATAAATTGGCGTCTTGACGAATCGCTTCGCGCGCCCACCAGTAGGCATTGTCAACGTTGCCCGCTACCAATGATTCTGCGGCGCGATTATTCATGTACATCGCGATAATGGTTTCCTCGCCGACGTTCAAGGCGTGCTGTCGGACGGTTTCGCCCAGCGGATAAAAATCAATCGTCAGCGCATTGCCGTCACCAAACCGGAAATGCCCATCGTATTGCTTTCTGCCGAGCGTTAGATTGACATGCCCGCTCGAAAAATAAATCCCTCCGCTGCGGCTCCAGTCTTGTTCTGCAAACACGCGCTGAAAGCGAACACCCAATCCCAGTTCTCGAGCGAGCGCGGCGGTCATGATCGCCAACGACAGACAATTGCCGCAGCGCGCGGCACAGGCTCGTTGCGCATTGCGGGTGCGGACGGAATCGTATTCCAGTTTCAACTGGCTTTTGTTGTAGGGCGCATCAAAAAGACCCTGCTGACGACCCTTTTCCCGAAGCTGATTGGCAATATCGTTGGCAAGATATTGGTGCATTTCATTGCTCGCCGCGAACACATCGTCCCGATGAATGCGCTCAGTGGGCGGCTAAAATAAATGATCCCTGAAAAATTCGGCAGCGAGTGGCTTGAATTCAAGCGTCGCGCAACCGCACAAAAGCCACGGTGCCGACAATGAAGTCAGCACACCTGAAATGATTGAAAAAATATTTTTCATCTCGCTCCTAGTCGCTCGGTGATGGTTTCCTCAGCAGGCCCGAACGCGCTAGTAGACGGTTACGATAAAAACGTAACCTATTCTTATTTTTCTAAATTAAAGTATCCGCCTGCGCCAAAAGTGCGTCCATGCGTGGCAAATGCAGGCAGCAAATGCAGTCAGCAAATGCATACGACCTAGCGGTTTAGCGGGATACGCCAAGCAAGCGCGACGGCAGCAGCAACAAAGCGCGCAGTAATTCAAATACGCTGGTGACCGCAATGCCAATCAATCTGAACGGCAGCAATAACAGCCAAATCACGGGATACAAAACAAGCGCCAGCGCGGCGAACACCCAGCACAGTATAAACAAGATTAACCAGAGAAGAATTTTCACATTTAGGCCTTTCATAACATCGTTCAGGCTCGAGTAGAGAATGGAACTTGCGAGGTTTGGTTGGTCATGGTTTGGTCACGTTTAGGGCCGTTCGCGCGGAAAAAACAGTCGATAAAACATATAAATAATCGCGCCAAAAATGTTTGTAAATATAAGCACAGCCACCCACACGATTTTGTCAATGTCGCTCTCATACCGAATTACATGAAACAGCATGTATACCCAAAACGCAATGCCAATCAGCACGATCAATAAGCCTATCAAGAAGATCGAACTTACCATTTTTACTCCCTTTGAATGTTCAAAATCTAAGCATTTCTAAGTATAAAATAATACGCCAGATCATGCTGTCACGTAATTTATTCCTTCGTTCTTGCCAACGCAGATCACAAAAATTGTTCACCAAACGTGCCGGTCTATGCGATTTCGTTTGATTTGACGATGGCAATGCCGATGGCGGCGGCTTTGTGTTTTTTCAGACTCGCTTCCATGTATGCGTGCGTATCTGGCGCAGCAATATTTGCGCAACCTGCTTACGCGTAAATAACCAAAATGCTCATCAGGTAAAGCAGGTAATGGCGTCTCACTGTGTTGCCCCCTGAGATGGAGTGATTTGTTCCATAAGGATGCAACGAATCCTGATAATTGTCGCCCGACTGGCAACGAAATGTAGAGGCGGATCACTGAATTGCAGAATTTAAATCCAAAATTAAACACTAGTACCAGCGCGGCGTTTAGAATAAAAACCGGTCAAACGCCTTGTCAAAAGCGCCTCTCGTCATAAGAGACGCGAAAACCACATAAGCCTCGTCGCAAACAAAATACCCGCCGCCATCGCAAGCGTCAGCATCAAGAGGGCAGCTGCCATCGCGATATGACCACGCGCGAGCGTTTTATCTTTTGTGTAGAAATAAATTTCCAGAGCAACCAGCGGCAGCAGGTAGTTAGCGAACGATATGAAATTCAGAAACGGCCCCTGAAACGTGACGGGATCAAAACCTGAGGGGCCATTATTGGCCACCAGCCACAGCATCAAGCCGACTCGATAAAACCAGACGCCGCTGACCACCAAAAATAGGCGCATTGCCCAGCGACGATGCGTCACAAAATCGCGCGCCAGCGCATAGCGCAACGCCATCGCTGCAAAGATGATTACCAGCACTGCGTTAAGTGCGATGCCTACATGTTGTACCGCGCCGCCGACCGAACCGCGGTGGAAAAGCATCACCAGACCGGCAATGCTGGTCACCACAGCAGTCGTCAAATAGATGCGCCCATTCCAGCGATGAAAGACGGGCGCATGGGTTCGGGTTTGCGGGATGAGCTGCAGCGGCCCGCAGATCGTCACCACAAACGCCAGAAAAAGATGAACGCCCACCGCGATATTGCCCGCAACATCGCCCGCCACGTAGCCGTGTTTGAAAACTTGATTCCACTGCTCCCAGTTACCCGCAATCGCCGCACCGCCATATTAAGCCAGCACAGAATAAGCAAACAAAAGCTGGCCCGCGAACGCGACAACAAACCACCACTGTGCGGTGACTTTCAAGGCAGCTTGTGCGCTGGAATTTGATTGATGTTTTGCATTCAATACGTGTGCACTCATAGTCTATCCTGATCTGCCAGCTCCAGGAATATCGATGCTTGATCTAGCGTGTCGTGGCTTTTTGCGGCGAAAGAAATCGTACGCGCTATGGCATCGAAGGCCATTGGCTTGCCGGTGTAAGGGTCGAGCAAATTTGTATCGGCAGTAGCAATGAGCTCGC
>JANYGV010000139.1 GCA_025359285.1 Burkholderiales bacterium | reverse complement strand
GAGAAGAAACGGCGGATTCGCCCGAAATCGTTCAATAGCAACGAGGGCCGCTACAAGAGCGGCATGTCGTGATGGTGGTATTGGCGGCTTCTAGTAAATCGTAATGAAAGGCAGGTTTCTCAGCCGTAAAGCCCGGTTTGGAATGACAGAATTTAGCCCAGGTTTATGGGTTTAGCGGCAGAAAATTTAAGCGATAAATGATATGACCAAGGACGTTGAAAATATCACCCCATCATTCCTCTCGCGCTGGGCCAAACGTAAGGCCGATGCGCAAGCCGACGTGCTGATTAGTGAGGCCGAGTTTCAGGCTTCATCAAATTCAAACCCTAATACTGGCGTGCCGTTTGAGGCAAAAATGCTCGAAGAGAACCAGCCAGAGCGGCGTCTGCCCCTGGCTGAGGATGAGAGTGCTGCTGCCACCGCGACGATTAATCCACCACTGCCCGCTATTGAAAGCCTCACCAACGAATCCGATTTCACGCCGTTTATGGGCAAGGATGTGGCCTCAGAGTTGCGTAATCGGGCGATGAAAAAGCTTTTTACCGATCCGCATTACAACGTGATGGACGGGCTCGATATTTACATCGACGATTACACAAAATCTGATCCGATTCCGCTGGAGATGCTGCGCAAAATGACGCAATCAAAGGCGTTGTTTTTGTTTGAAGAAGAAGAGAAAGCCGAGGCAGAAGCGGCGGCCGCTCTAGCGGCTGATCTAGCGGCTGATAGTGCGAAAGCAGACGAGAAGATGTCTGAGGCGGTAATGCCGACAACAGTGGCGGCATCACCAACCGACGATGACCCGTTTACTGATCAGGTGAGCTTGGACAATTCGCAGTCGACGCCTGCGGGTTCGCTTATGGGTACGCCTAGGGGTGTAACAGATGCCAGTATTAAAAATGCTTAAGTTTGTGAATTCTCAATGATTTGATGCCTATAAAAGCGCATACAATCGCTCACAGGAAATGAATTGCTTCCATATGATGGTGAAAGTTATTTTCCTCGACGCGACGGCACCGACTCAAGTAATTAAATAAAGAGACGGGCACATCGGCGTGCGGCGCGGCACACTTGGAGGTTCGTATTATTAATCGCGGAATGGGTAATAGTGGTGACGTTGGTGAAATAGCTACTGAACGTGTTGCTGAAGAGTTGCGTGTCCCGCGTGAGCCTGGTGGCGCTGGTTTCGGCACAGCCGGAGCCGATGTAAATTTATCCGCTAAAACCTTCGCACTCAACGCATTGAAGGCGTTACCCGCTTTTGAACCGGTCGCCAGCGTTGGCTATGAATCTGGCGGACGATTACTGGTGTTGGCGGATAGCGCTTCTTATGCCGCGTTAAAGCAAACCCTTGATACCTTGACCTCACAGTTATCGATAGCGGTGTTGTGGGATGGAAGGCAAATTCAAGCCGGCGTGGCCCCGACGTTTGCGGATGTGGAGGTTCTTGCGGCTAAATTGACCGGCTTGGAGGGGTATCTAGGCGCATTCTTGTTGAGCTTTGAGCGGGCAGACGATATTGCAAAACAAACGACATTCGATCTCGTTCTTGACCTGCACGAAAACCCTGCATTCGCCATGCATTCCCCGCCGCAGGGTTATTTTCATGCCGCCAACGCAGAGTCGCTGGCACGCGCGCTGGCTGAATTGCCCGACATGGTGGGCGAATTCGAAAAGCCCAAATTTTTTGCCTACAAGGAATCGATATGCGCGCACAGTCGCAGCAAAAAAACGGGCTGCAATAAATGTATTGATATTTGTTCCACTAAAGCAATTAGCGCAGATGGCGACAAGGTCAAAGTGGATCCATTCCTTTGCATGGGTTGTGGCGCGTGTGCGACCGTTTGCCCGTCCGGTGCGATGACCTACCAATATCCGCGCGTAAGTGATCGCGGCACGCAAATGCGTACGCTGATCAATGCTTATGCGGCGGCAGCGCCGAATGCCGTCGCCCCGGTTATTTTGTTTCACGATGCTAGTGCCGGCCGCGACGCGCTGGCCCGCATGGCACGTGGCTTGCCAGGCCATGTGCTGCCGGTCGAAACCTGGCATGTCGCCTCGATTGGCTTGGATGTGTTGCTCGGCGCAATAGCCTATGGCGCGGGCGGCGTAATGCTGCTCGCGACGGCGTCGGAGGCGCCACAATACGCCGCCGCGACGCGGGCAGAAATGGCGCAGGCCGAGACGATTTTGCATGCGCTTGGCTATAAAGGCAGTCATTTTTCTTGGCTGGGAGCAAAGTCCGCCGAAGCCAAAATCTGGAATGCGCCTGCTGCCGATACGGTCGATGTCAGCGCCACTTTCCATCTTTCAAACGATAAGCGCAGCTCGGTTGAATTTGCGGTTGAACACCTGCTGCAACACGCAAAACTTAAGCCCGCGGAAGTCACATTATCGTCAGGCGCAATGTTTGGGAGCGTGGTCGTTGATCAGCAGAAATGTACGCTGTGTCTGGCCTGCGCAGGCGCATGTCCAGCATCAGCGTTGATGGACGGCGCAGATTATCCGCGCCTTAATTTTATTGAACGTAATTGCGTGCAATGTGGCCTGTGCGCGTCCACGTGCCCTGAAAATGCAATCGCGTTATCGCCACGTTTGTTGTTCACCGCAGCGCGTAAACAAGCCGTGGTGTTGAATGAGTCTGAGCCTTTCAATTGCATTAGTTGCGATAAGGCCTTGGGCACCAAAGTGATGATCGACAACATGTTGTCGAAACTCGTCGGACATTCCATGTTTGCCGGTGCGGGCCAGCTTGATCGCTTGAAAATGTGTGCGGATTGCCGGGTGGTCGACATGATGTCAAACAAGGCGGAATATTCGATTTTGACCGGAGGGGAAATCGAATGACTGCGATCCAAGCAATAGCATTTGATCAGCCACGCATGGTGGCGGTGGAAGATCAAGTACGCGCCGATTTCTACGCACTGCTAGCGCATCTTTTTTCACGGGCACCGGATGATCGGGTGCTGCAATCGATGGTGATTACACAAGAACCGACCGACGAAGCATCGACTGAGTTAACGAAATCGTGGCGTGCGCTGTCTGCCGCGTCGGCGGTGGTGACTCACGATGCGCTGATTGACGAATACGAGGCCGTGTTCGTGGGAGTAGGTCGACCGCCGGTCATTGTCTATGGCTCGTTTTATTTGGCGGGTTTCATGATGGAAAAGCCGCTGGCGGAGTTGCGCGATGATCTCGCCAGGATGGGCTTTGTTCGAAACGCGGAGGTGCGTGAATCGGAAGATCATCTGGCGGCGGTTTGCGACGTGATGCGGGCGCTGATTTTGGGCAATTTAGCGGATGCGCCGGCCGCAATTGAATCGCAAAAAGCATTTTTTGAAAAACACATGAAGCCATGGGTTTTTAAATGTTGCGCCGCAGTACAAGGTTACGAAAAATCAAATTACTACAGGCGGGTGGCGAATTTCGCCGAGCAGTTTTTTGAAATGGAATCACAGGCTTTCGAAATGCAGTGTTAGCCGCAATAGCAAGGTAAATCCAAGTTAATAACATCAATTTCTCCCACGATATCCACCGGAGGCGTGCCATGAATGAAGCGAACAAGAGTGTAAATATGAAAACTGAAACCCCGAATAATCGACGAAACTTTTTGCTCGGCGCCACGCTGGGCACCGCCGGCGCAGTCGCCGCGGCGGTATCGGCAACGGTGGCACCAGTCGTGGTCGTTGCTAATGGTGCCGCGACTCCCGCAGAAAAGGATGCTAAAAAATCGAAGGGTTATCACGTCACTGCGCACATTGAGCAGTACTACGAAACCGCGCGGATGTAGGCCCAGGAGACGATTATGTTACTGACCAAAAAAGCATCGGGATCTGTTCGCAAAAGTGGTGGATTTATAAACAATGTTAATGCCGCGCTCGGTACGGTAGATCGCCGTGGATTCTTGAAGCGCTCGGGCATGGTGGCGGGCGCAGGCGCTTTCGCCTCGCAGCTGCCTTTTTCGATGGTGCAAAAAGCGGAGGCGGTGCCGCTGGCGGAGGCCCTTGCGGCGGGTGGCAAAATTGAAGTCAAGCGCACGGTTTGTACACATTGCTCGGTGGGCTGCGCGATTGACGCGGTAGTGCAAAACGGCGTGTGGGTGCGCCAGGAGCCGGTATTTGATTCGCCGATTAACCTCGGTGCGCATTGCGCTAAGGGTGCGGCGCTGCGCGAGCATGGACACGGCGAATATCGCCTTAAATACCCGATGAAATTGGTGGATGGCAAATACAAGCGCATCACCTGGGAAGAGGCCTACAACGAAATTGGCGACAAGTTGATGAAGATTCGTAAAGACTTCGGGCCGGACGCGGTTTATTGGGTGGGGTCATCCAAACACAATAACGAGCAAGCGTATTTGATGCGCAAATTTGTTTCCTTGTTTGGCTCGAATAATTGTGATCATCAGGCGCGGATTTGCCACTCCACCACCGTGGCGGGTGTGGCAAATACCTGGGGTTATGGTGCGATGACCAACTCGTACAACGATATGTCGAACACCAAATGCGCGATGTATATCGGCTCGAACGCGGCGGAAGCGCATCCGGTGTCGATGCTGCATATGCTGAACGCGAAAGAGAACGGCGCGAAGATGATCGTGATCGATCCACGCTTTACGCGCACGGCGGCGAAGGCAGATCAGTTTGTTCGCATCCGCTCGGGCACCGATATTCCGTTCTTGTTTGGCGTGCTTTATCACATCTTCAGCAATGGCTGGGAGGATAAGACTTACATCAATAACCGCGTCTACGGCATGGATAAAATCAAAGACGAGGTGATGAAAAAGTGGACACCAGCGGCCGTCGAGGAGGCTTGCGGCGTGCCTGAATCTGAGGTTTACAAAGTCGCTGAAACAATGGCGAAAAACCGTCCCTCGACGATTGTGTGGTGCATGGGCCAAACCCAACACACGATCGGTAACGCCATTGTTCGGGCGTCGTGCATCGTGCAGTTGGCGCTGGGTAATGTTGGCGTGGCGGGTGGCGGCACCAATATTTTTCGTGGTCACGATAATGTGCAGGGTGCTACCGACGTCGGCCCGAATCCTGATTCCTTGCCGGGCTATTATGGTCTGGCCGAAGGCGCGTGGAAACACTGGGCGAAGGTATGGAACGTGGATTACGACTGGCTGAAAGGCCAATTTGCTTCCAAGGTCATGATGGAAAAACCCGGTATGACGGTATCGCGCTGGATTGACGGGGTCATGGAGAAGAATGAGCTGATCGACCAAGATAGCAACTTGAAAGCGATGATTTATTGGGGCCACGCGCCGAATTCGCAAACGCGCGGAACGGAAATGAAGGAGGCGATGGAAAAGCTGGACATGATGGTCATTATTGACCCATATCCCACCGCATCTGCCGCCATGCCGGATCGTAAAGACGGCGTTTACCTATTGCCCGCGTCAACCCAGTTTGAAACCTCGGGCTCGGCGACGGCATCCAATCGCTCGCTTCAGTGGCGCGAGAAGGTCATCGAGCCACTGTTTGAATCACGCCCGGATCACGCGATCATGTATCAATTCGCCAAGAAATTCGGGTTTGCAGATCAGTTGGTGGGCAAGCGCGATGGCAAGCAAAATGTGAAAGTGGTCAATACGCCGCAAGGTGAGGAGCCGGTGGTGGAAGACATTTTGCGCGAGATTAATCGTGGCGCATGGACGATCGGCTACACCGGCCAATCGCCAGAACGGCTGAAAGCACACATGCGCAATATGGCGGCGTTTGATGTCAAAACGTTGCGTTGCACCACCGATGTGATTGACGAGGAAACCGGTTACAACATAAACGGTGATTATTTCGGGTTGCCGTGGCCTTGCTATGGCACGCCTGAATTAAAGCATCCCGGTTCGCCCAATTTGTATGACACCAGCAAACACGTGATGGATGGTGGTGGTAATTTCCGCGCCAATTTTGGGGTTGAGCGAGAGGGTGTTTCGCTGCTGGCGGAAGACGGCTCGCATTCTCTGGGAGCCGACATTACCACTGGCTACCCTGAATTTGATCACGTGTTGCTGAAAAAACTAGGCTGGTGGGCCGATCTCACCGAGGCCGAGCAACAGGCGGCCGACGGAAAAAACTGGAAGACCGATCTTTCCGGCGGCATTCAGCGGGTCGTGATGCAGGTGCATGGCTGCCATCCGTTTGGCAACGCAAAAGCTCGCGCAGTGGTGTGGAACTTCCCTGACGAAGTGCCGCAGCATCGCGAGCCGCTTTACAGCCCGCGTCCCGACATGGTCGCCAAATACCCCACCCACGAGGATAAGAAAGCGTTCTGGCGCCTGCCGACGCTGTACAAATCCGTGCAGCAGAAAAACAAGGATATCAGCAAGGAATTCCCGCTGGTGCTTACCTCCGGTCGTTTGGTGGAATACGAGGGCGGCGGCGACGAGACACGTTCCAACCCGTGGCTGGCGGAATTACAGCAGGAAAACTTTGTGGAGATCAATCCGAAAGACGCTGAAATTCGCGGCATTAAGAACAACGAGTTTGTATGGGTCATGTCGCCCACCAAATCGAAAATTAAAGTCAAATCATTGGTGACTGAGCGTGTCGCTCAGGGCACCACGTTTATTCCATTCCACTTTGCGGGCTGGTGGCAGGGCAAAGATTTGATCGACAAATATCCAGAGGGGGCGGCACCGATTGTTCGCGGTGAGGCGGTCAATACGGCAACGACCTACGGCTACGATAGCGTGACGATGATGCAGGAGACTAAAACCACGCTGTGTCAAATCGTGATCGCTTAATCACAAACCAGCCGCAAACCGAATAAAAGTAAGCCGCAAGAAACAGGAGAATTCAAAATGGCAAGAATGAAATTTATTTGCGACGCCGAGCGCTGCATTGAATGTAACGGTTGCGTCACCGCCTGTAAAAGCGAGCACGAAGTGCCGTGGGGCGTGAATCGCCGCCGTGTGGTGACGGTAAATGACGGCAAAGTAGGCGAACGTTCCATCTCAGTCGCCTGTATGCATTGCACGGATGCGCCTTGTATGGCGGTATGTCCTGTCGATTGCTTTTATAAGACTGAAGAAGGAGTTGTATTGCATGACAAGGATTTGTGCATTGGCTGTGGCTATTGTTTCTACGCCTGTCCGTTTGGGGCGCCCCAGTTCCCACAGGCGGGCGCATTCGGGCTGCGCGGCAAGATGGATAAATGCACCTTCTGCGCGGGTGGGCCAGAAGTGGATAACAGCGCTGAAGAGATCAAGAAGTACGGACGCAATCGCTTATCTGAGGGCAAACTGCCGGCCTGTGCAGAAATGTGTTCCACCAAGGCATTGTTGGGGGGCGACGGTGAAGTCATCGCCTCTATTTACCAGCAGCGCGTAAAACGCCGTGGTAAAGGTGAAGAGGTATGGGGTTGGGCGATGGCTTATAACCGCAAGGATGCCAAATCGGCAGCCAAGCAAGAGGTGAAAGCATGATTGGTGCTGGACGATGGCAGCAAAATGCTCGAAGAGCCGCGCCAGTGCTAGTGTTTGCGGTATCGGTTTTAGGTCTGTCGGGGTGCGGCGAAATTGATCAAAAGGCCAAGACTGAAAAGATTTATTCGGGGAAAAAGGACGCCGAAGCCTACGACAATACCAAGTTTGCAGGGGACAAATCGAAATGGGAAAGTGCCATGGTAGAACGCAGCAAAACCCAAAACGAATATAACCGTACCGATACTAAAAAGCCTGCCGCCAACTAATTGGGGAGAAAAAGACCATGAATTCGAAGTTCCGAAATAGGTGGGTTCTGCAACTGGTGTCGGTGGCAGCGGTCATCGTTGCAGCAAATGTATTTGCGCAAACCCCTGCTCCCACTGCTGTAACCGCGCCCGCGAATGCACCGGTGGTAACGCCGCTGGTTGTGGCGCCTATTGCCCAGACGCCGATTGTTGAAGCGCCCAAGGTGATTCCACCGCTGCCCGCGGGCAGTACGGCGGCACCGGGATGGAATCTACCGCCTAAATGGAGTGATGTGGAGTCGACTGGCCAGTACGCTTCGGTGCGTGGCCGCGAAACCAATGTTTTGGTTGAGGACAGTGGCCAGTGGTGGCGCAGCCTGCGTAACGGCCCGCTGACTTTTTATGGCGGCATTATCCTGCTGGTAATTCCGGCAGTCCTGCTGACGTTTTTTGCCATCAAAGGGCCGTTCCGCCTGCACGATAAATTAAGTGGCCGCCTGGTTGAACGCTTTAATAGCGCCGAAAGAATGGTGCACTGGACCATGGCATTTTCATTTGTTGCGCTGGCTTTTACCGGGATCACGATTTTATTTGGCAAACATCTTTTGTTGCCGATCATTGGCCCAGCGGCTTTCTCGTGGATAACCGTTATCGGTAAAAACATTCACAACTTTGTCGGCCCGCTGTTTGTGTTCTCGATCATCGCGTTTTTCTTCATGTACGTGAAAGACAATATCTTTACCGGGCGTGACTTTACGTGGCTGAGTAAATTTGGCGGTCTGCTGTCGGGGAATCATGTGCCATCGGGACGTTTCAATGGCGGCGAAAAAATGTGGTTCTGGATGAGCATTGTTTTGTTCGGCATTCTGGTGAGCGTTTCCGGGCTGCTACTGCTATTTCCTAACTGGAATACATCGCGCGAGTTAATGGCGCAATCGAATCTGATTCACGCGTCGTTGGCGACGTTATTCATGGCGACGTCGCTAGGCCACATTTATATCGGCACGATTGGCACTGAGGGCGCGTTCCAGGGCATGAAAGAAGGTTATGTCGATGAAACGTGGGCAAAAGAACATCATGCCCTGTGGCTGGAAGAGGTGAAATCAGGCAAGCGCTCGGGTATGCGATCAGGGATGCCAGCGGGTAAAGCAATCGCTGCCAGCCAGCCCGCCGCTGGCGACGATTAAAGAGGTTTCCATGACGATGAGAAAAATCATGGCTGCGTTTAGTGTTGTGTTTAGCGCTAACGCGTTCGCCAAAATCCCACCCGCGCCACCCGCCGATCCGTTGGTCGCCGCAGCCAAGGCAGAAAAAGATAAAGCGGCTGCAGACAAAACCAAGCTAGATCAGGCGCGCTATGAAGATAAGGCAGTAGCAAGCTTTCAAGCGAATATGAAAACGGCCGGGAAGCCAGTGCCAAAGCCAACGCCGATTATCGTGGCGGCAGCGCCCGTCGTGGCTCCTGCGATTGCGCCACCTGTTGCGGGCAAAGCGTCAGCCGCGCCTGTGACCGATGCCAAAGCGCCCGCCAACACAAAGAAATGATTCAGCCTGTAACTTTAATGCGTGTGCTTCGTCGTATCTAACAGTAAAATCTGAGAACTACCAACCCGCATCAATAACAGGAGTGGCTCATGAAAAAAGTACTCGTATTTACATCGCTGGTAGCGGCGGTTGTATTAGTTGCAAGCTGCGCGCAAGCCCCAACCGCGCCCGTGGTGACGGCAAAGGCATTTAAAGATGGTGAGATGGCGGTGCCCGCCGATTACAAATCGTGGCCAACATATTTGAGCGGAGTGCAAAGACCGGATGCAAAGCAAATCCGTGAAATCTGGATTAATCCGATCGGCGCCAAATCAATTGCAGGTGCGCCGTTTCCGGACGGCACTGTTTCGGTTATGGAGCTTTACAAAGCTAAGGAAGGGGCGGATGGCGCACTCATGAAATCCGCTGACGGTAAATTGGTCAAAGGCGATTTGCTCAAGGTTTTTGTGATGGGTAAGGGTAAAGGTTGGGGCGAATCTGCACCTGCTGGTCTGAAGAACGGCGATTGGGTTTATTCAGCCTACTTGGCAGATGGCAAAACGGCGGCGCCAGATCCTGCGGTTGCGTGTCGTGGCTGTCATTTACCGTTGGGTGAGTCCAAAGATTGGGTTCATCGCTACGATGAGTATTTTGAGAAACGTAAGACATAACCCAAGCGCGCAGAATTATGCGGACGTTGGCTGAGATTTGTAGATATCGTAGCCTGAAGTAACCTAAATACTAAAGCAGGCAAAACATCTCCCCGCACGGCGCAACCTTGCGGGGATTTATTTAGGCGCATTTTAGAACGAATGGAATCAAAGTTTGCATTGCTTTTAGGTGATTGCGCTCCATATAAAAAAGTGAACATGGGATGATTTATCGTCAATTTCGTTGAACATCAGTTCAATGTAAATGCGGTGTCAGCCCCATTCAAAGCGGCATAAACTCTTGCGAATATAATTGAAGCGAAGTTGCCGACCTAGAAATAGTCATCAACCTACAACATAATTAATGTGTCAATGTTAAAAACGAAACATCACCATTCCTCATCATCGCTCAATCTGTTTATCTGTTTCTGAAGTACCTTCAGACCATTACAAACCACCACCCAACTGGAGTCATCATGACCGTATTTGCCCAAGTTCAATTGCCCTACGCCAAAGACGCTTTGGCACCGCACATTTCGCCAGAAACCATTGATTTTCACTATGGCAAGCATCACGCCACCTACGTCACGAATCTGAACAACCTCGCCAAAGGGACTGAGTTTGAAAATTTGAGCCTAGAAGAAGTTGTTAAAAAAGCGCCTGCAGGCCCGATCTTCAACAATGCGGCACAAATCTGGAATCATGATTTTTATTTTATGGGTTTCAAAGGCGTAGCCGAAGGTGGTGGTGGTAAACCCACGGGTGCGCTGGCCGCTGCGATTGATAAACAGTTTGGCTCGTTTGAAGAATTTCAGAAGCAGTTCGATGCCAAGGCGGCGGGCACGTTTGGTTCCGGCTGGGCGTGGCTTTGTAAAAAAGCGGATGGATCGTTGTCACTGGAGAGCACCAGTAACGCGGCAACACCGGTAACCACCGGGATGACACCGTTGCTCACCTGTGATGTTTGGGAACACGCGTATTACATCGACTACCGCAACAGCCGTCCAAACTACCTCAAGGGTTTTTGGTCGATCGTGAATTGGGATTTTGTTGCAGCGAATTTTGCGAAGTAAATTTTAAAACTGATACAGAAAATTGGTCAATGCTCTTGTCAGGGGTTGACCAATGAAATGATGAACCGGGAGCAGCAAGCAAATGAGCTACTTAGTTACCACTAACACCACTAACACCACTAACACCAACAGCACCGGCAGCGCCAACAGTGCAGCCAAGACGACTGAAATTGCCACCTTTGGTGGCGGATGCTTTTGGTGTACAGAGGCCGTGTTTGATGAGGTCGTTGGCGTTACAGATGTGGTCTCAGGCTACACGGGTGGCCAGTTAGCGAACCCCAGCTATGACGATATTTGTGAGGGAACAACCGGGCACGCCGAAGTTATTCGCGTGACGTTTGATCCGGCGGTCATTACTTATGCAGAAATTCTTGAGATATTTTTTGCGACACACGATCCCACGACCCTGAATAAGCAGGGTGCGGATCGTGGCACCCAATATCGATCAGCGATTTTTGTGCATTCACCAGAGCAGCGCCAGATCGCGGCAAATACGATCGCAAAATTGAACGCGGAAAAACTGTGGTCTTCGCCTATCGTGACCGAAGTGACCGATGCACTCGTTTTTTACCCTGCCGAGGAATATCATCAGGAATTCTTTAAGCGCAACCCGAACCAAGGCTACTGTATGGCGGTGGTCTCGCCAAAGCTGTCAAAATTTCGCCTAAAGTTTGTCTCAAAACTGAAGCGCTAGTCGCGTCAAAATGGGCGGGATGGCGTTGCCCTGATGCGCACTATTGCGTCGGCGTTGCAGAAAACAATAAGGCCGCATGATTTCTCACGCGGCCTTTTGCTTTTGTTTTTGCCATCTTGTGCGCCAAGAGGGGTGGTACCGAATTTATAGTCTTACAGAACTTGCTAGAGGCGCGTCCCACTGACCTTTTGAATACTTTTTTAAATTCGGTAGGCGGTTTGACTTGAAATATCTGCCGTACCGTTGCCACACCAGTAATGTGCCTTGATTGTCGCCATCACACCAGTAGTCAACGTCACACTTCACAACTGTTTACAATGTGCTGCGCAAACGTTGTGTTGATGTTGCGTTGATGTTGACATCGCGCCAGGTGCTAAAATATTTTATTCGCTTATCAAATAACTCAATAAAAACATGGATTTACAAGCAGATGGAACCACAGATATTTAATGTTGCATTGCTGCTCGTGCTCGGTGCGCTGCTGATCGCGCTGATTTGGTTGAGCATCAATACGTCTTCGGTAAAGCGTCGAATGATTGAGCTGCCGAATTTATTGCAATCCGATTTACAGAGTAGCCAACAATCGCAGCACCGCGCGATGTTGACCGATCTTGCCGACGGCTTGGCCAAGCAGGGCGATAGAATTTCCAATGGGCAAATTGATGCGGCACAGCGCCTGAGCGCAGCGGTGGGCGGTGAGCTTGAGAAAACACGAGCCTCTCTACAGGCTCTACAGACTGAACAGTCGCAAAATCTCAATGCTAATCGCGAGGCACTTATTCACCAGCTTTCGCAGCTCACGCTGGACGTGGCGAAACGGCAAGAATCCTTGAAGACAGAGGTGCTGGGCGGGACGCTCGAGAAACTGGCCGAACAAAGCCGTGCCCAGCAGGAGACGCTGCAAAACATCATGCGTACGGTTACCGCGCAAGTCACCCAGACCATTGAATCATTGACCAAAACCAATGATGCGCGTCTGAATGAAATTAGCGGCAAGGTGAATGAACGGCTCGACGAAGGATTTAAAAAAACCAACGAGACTTTTGTGAACGTTATCGCACGTTTGGCCACTATTGATGAGGCCCAGAAAAAAATTGATGGTCTCACCACCAATGTGGTCAGCCTTCAGCAATTGCTGGGCGATAAACGGTCAAGAGGCGCGTTCGGTGAAGTTCAGCTAGAGACCATTATCAAGAATGTATTGCCCACGAATGCCTATGAATTTCAATACACGTTCTCCAACAGAGTGCGTGCTGATTGCGTGCTGAAATTGCCTGAGCCAACGGGTTTGATCGCCGTGGACTCTAAATTTCCATTGGAAAACTATGAACGGATGCTGGCAGAGGGTGCGGATCGCGCGACACCGGCGGCATTCAAGGCAGACGTGCGAAAGCATATTGACGATATCTCAAGTAAATACATTATTCATGGCGAAACTGGTGACGGCGCAGTGATGTTTTTACCAGCCGAGGCGGTATTCGCCGAAATTCATGCGCACCATCGTGATTTGGTGGAGTATGCGGCACGCAAGCGTGTATGGATCGTATCGCCGACGACGATGATGGCGGTATTAAACACGGCCTTAGCGGTGTTGAAAGATGTTGAGACCCGCAAACAAGTGCATGTGATCAAAGACGCGCTCGGCAAGCTAGGCGGGGACTTTGGCCGATTTCAGGCGCGTATGGATGATCTTGCTAAACATATCGGGCAAGTGAGCAAAGATGTCGAACTGGTTCATACCTCGAGCAAAAAAATAACTGAGCAATTCAACAAAATCGAAAAAGTCGAAATCGAGCCCGCGCTGTCG
>JANYGV010000130.1 GCA_025359285.1 Burkholderiales bacterium | reverse complement strand
GAGATCAATCATCTGACGATTGCCATCAGCATGTGTCACCGCCACTTCTGTGTCGGATACGTGATCAACCACGGCCTTTGGGAACTGCTGAGAAATTTCGTCGCGCACATAATTCGCGACGCTGACTGGGTCGGTTTTAGTGCACCCAAAAAGCGCTCCAGCGCATAGAAAAATACACAGCAATTGAGCGAAACGAAGCATCATCACTTTCAAAAAATAATCAAATCAGGACTTAAAAATAAAGACTGTTTGCTGACAATAGTTTTCAAACAAGAAAGGCTCAAAACCAGCATCAGACCACGACCTTCGAGAAGCCTAGTTCATAGAGCCTTATCAGCGTTGCTCCCGTTTTCGCATTGGTGGCGGTCAATTGGCTCGGCCCTGATGGGCGAAATAACGCGTGGCTTGATGTGGCCGTTGTTGGGTTGGTTATTGGGCTAATTATTGGGCTAGTTATTGGGCCAGTTATTGGGCCAGTTATTGGGTTGCAATTGTTTGTCGCACCAGCAATGGCGAAGGCGACGAAAATTGCGAGCAAAAAACGCTTAAACCCCTTTATTGACGGCAGTTTCCAGCCATATTTGGTCCGAAGTCCGCGCGGGTGCTAGGGTTTAAAATTTATTCTGTCGAAAAAGGCTACTGCGCCAAACTCTGTTTATACCGTTGCCGCGCGGCTTCTTCTCTCACCACTTCATCGATTTCTTTAATCAAACCTTTCACGTCTGCCTTCTTCTCGTCGCGCGCGAAGAAGCCGGTGAGCGGCGTGTCGGGAAGTAGTTTGCCGGTTTTATAAATCGCCCAAATTTCGCGGCCATAGTCGGTTTTGATGAGTTCCGGCGCGAAGCGGCCGAACCAGATGGCCAGGTTGCTAACGTCGCGCTCCAGCAGACTAGCGGCACTGTTATTGCCGGCGGCATCAATGGCTTGCGGCAGGTCGATAATCACCGGGCCGTCCCCATCCACCAGCACGTTATATTCAGATAGATCACCGTGGATAATGCCCGCGCATAGCATGCGAACGACTTCGCGGATTAATTTTTGGTGATATTCGCGCGCTTTTTCAGCGCTGAGCTCGACGTCGTTAAGCCTGGGCGCGGCGTGGCCGTTTTCGTCAGTGACCAGCTCCATCAGCAGCACGCCGTTCAAAAAATTGTAGGGCTTGGGCACGCGCACGCCTGCAGCAGCAAGGCGATGCAGCGCGTCAACTTCAGCGCTTTGCCAGGCTTCCTCTTGCTGCTCGCGGCCAAACTTGGAGCCTTTTTCCATGGCGCGGGCGCGACGACTGTTTTTTACCTTACGGCCTTCGGTGTATTGCACCGCTTGGCGAAACGCGCGCTTATCAGCTTCTTTATAAACTTTGGCGCAACGAATGTCCTCACCGCAGCGAACCACATAAACAATCGCTTCCTTGCCACTCATGAGCTGACGAATAACCTCGTCAATGAGACCTTCTTCGACCAAGGGCAATAGTCTTTGTGGAGTTTTCATGGCGTCTTTTTATCGTGTTTTGGCGATGTGGCGAATAGCACAATTTTACTAGGCTTTGGTGATTTTTCGTCCCTGTCGCGACGATGGAATATTACCGATCTTCGTACCAGTAAGCGCGGGTGAATTTTTCCACTCGGCTTTTGTCACGCAACATCCAGAACGCCACGCGCGGCATTCGCGTGAAAAAGTGCCAATCACCATGCTTGTCGAACTTGCGGGTGGAGGTGATGGCGCGCGCACCTTTGGCTCGGCCAAAGCGCTGGCCGCGCGCTCGACCAAGCCGTTTCAAATCAACCAATAGTTGAATGTCCTCAGCATATAAAAGACTTTCATCATAGCCACCCACCGCCTCAAAATCATCCCGACGACAAAACACCACACCCGCGTCAACGCCCATCATATAAGCCACCGGGAGCGCGGCCAGCCACGTTGCCAGCAAACCAATCGACCAACGATCGGGATGTACCCGGGTCGACCCCACAATCACGCGGCCCGACAGCATAAGGTCATCAATCGCGTTAAAGGTCGCAGGATGAATACGCGAGTCAGCGTCGATAAAACACACGATCTCGCCCGTCGCAATCGCGGCACCGCCGTTGCGCGCGGCGGCAATGGCACGCTTGGCCACCGTGGCAACACGGCACCCGCGTTGGCGCGCAATCGCCGCCGTCGCATCTGTCGATGCGTTATCCGCAACGATAACTTCTATCGCGTCAGGCCCGCCACGATAAACCCGGCGTGCTACATCCACAGTATCAAGCAGGGCGGCCAGCCAGCCCGCTTCGTTATAGGCAGGAATGACCAGCGAGAAACGCAGCGGGCGCGCAGGACTAGTCAACGGTGCCTGCGCGTCGCCAATTGCTTCCGAAAACAATAGCGGCTGATCTGCTTGCCGCGGCTTTGAAAACTCATCTGAACGCACGTCCAACGCCGACCCCGTTTCTGCAATGTCTATTGATGTTCCCGACCAATACTGGCCTGCCATCAAGACGCTGTTTTCGCCACAGTGTTGCCCACATTTCAATCGAACTTGAAAACTTGTCGGCGGCCTAACTAGAATTATTTTAATTTTGCGCTTTGCGCGAGTGCATTTGCATTTTTATCTGCATCTGTAGCAGCCCCTGCGCTTAGGGCAGCGTTCTTGCGGTCACGGCGTTCGCGTCGACGGTTGCGTCAGTCTTTGCGTTGGTCAGGCGTCGCACCTCCGCATTAAGTTCGGCACTCATATCGGACAGCAACCCATTGACTTGCGGCTCTCGCAATAGCGAATCAGCCGTTGCCAAATGCGCTCGCGCTGATGCCGTCTCGCCGAGCGCGGCTTCAGCTCGCGCCAAGCCCAGATAAGTACGCGCGGTGTATTGCGCGCCGTGACCATTCACCTTCATGCCAGCCAGAATAGAATTGAAATCTTTTTTTGCCACCGCGAAATTGCGCTGGGCCAAGGCAAGCTCAGTACGCGCGAGCATCGCTTCAGACCACCATAGGCTGTTGCGCGCCTTACGCGCATCCAGCGCTTGAAGCGCGGCATTGAGTGGCGCCAGCGCGCGCTCAAATTCACCGGTTCGCGCCAGCGCGCTTCCATACACCACCCGCGCACCCACCGTGGCCTTTTCTATAGCCGCGTAGGGCTCCACAATTTTGATCGCTTCAGCGAAGCGCCCTTCCGCAACCAGCATGCCCGCGTAAACAATATTCGCATCGCTGGTGCGGGGATCATCTGGGCCCAGCTTGGCGGCGATTCGGGCACGCGCATCGTTGATGAGTTTCACGCCCTCATCGCGCCGCCCAGTCATGTGCAAAAACCAGGCCAGCATACTTTCCGCATATACGCTGGCCGGTTGCTGCGGACCGCCACTGCGCCGAACGTTGATCGCACCCTCGCGCAGCATGGGTTCGGCGGCCACAAAATTGCCACGCATCACGTTAATCGTGCCGCGCAGCATAGATACCCATGCGGCATCAAAGTTATCTTTGCCGCGTGTCTCCGCCAACACTTTGTTGGCTTCTGTTAACGCGCCGTCGGACTCAATAAAATTACCGCGCGCGTTATACGCCATGCCGAGATCGCCGAGCGCTGTGCCGAATCGTTTGGCGATGTTGCGCGCATTATCAGCCGCCACATTCGCCTCAGTGCTGCCAGGATTCACCGGCACCGGTTTGGAATTCACGGCCGTGGGTGCGAGATGGATAGACGTGAATGGCCGAATTATTTCAACCGCGCGCGCAGCACTATCGACCGCGATATCGAGGTCACGTCGCCGCCACACGGTAGACTCCAACCGCAGCAACTCAGCAAACAACAGGCTTTTTTCCTGTTTTAAATCGTTCAGTATTTTTTTAGCTTCCGACGTCAACTGAAAAACGCCCTCGTCGTCGCGGCGCGTGCCATTGAGCTTGTCCGCTGCATCGGCCAGTGCCTGCGCGTATTCCATCGATGCTTTGCCAAATGATTTTTCAACCAGGGGCAGCCGTGCGCGATTGAGTTCGGTCGCTTTTTTCCAATCGCCCAAATGCACATACATGGTGCCCAAGGTAGCGAGTACATCGGACTTTGCATCCGGAAAATCCAGCAGCGATTTATCGATGCGTTCGGCGCCACGATCCAGCAATTCACGCGCAGTGAGTCGGCGCGCGGCTTCCGGATCGGCCTGATCCACTGAATTGGCTGTGAACAAATCGGACAAAAATTGCTCAACCGCATGCGCTCGCGCACCTTGCTCGCGTGCCACCACGGCTTCCGCTTCAGCACGCCTGGCCTGAACCGCAGACGTAATCGTGCCCGCTAACATCGCTAACACCGCAACCGTCGACAGCGCCACCACAGTCCGATGTCGCGCCAAAAATTTACGCGCTGCATACCAGCTGCCGTCTGATCGTGTTTCAATCGGATAGCCCTGCAACCAGCGCGTAATGTCGTTCGCAAACGCAGCCACCGTGGCATAGCGTTCCTCCGGCTTTTTCTTGAGTGCTTTCAGGCAAACAATATCGAGATCACCTTCCAGCTGCTTCGCGGTTTTTAATGCGTGCGGGCCGCCCGCATTAGTCCGCTGCCGCAGCATTTGGCTGGGCTTGGCCGCGTCAACCGCCAAAATCGCTTCTTCCAGCTCGCCACGCGTGCCACGCTTTAATTTATACGGCCGTGCCCCGCTCAATAATTCATACAGCACCACCCCCAGCGAATAAACGTCCGACGCGGTGCTGATGGGCGCACCCAGAATCTGCTCTGGCGAAGCGTAATCAGGCGTCATCGCGCGGCCCGTCAGTTCTGTGAGCGCGCTTTCGCTGGTTTCGTTACCGGTCATGAATTTGGCAATACCAAAATCTAGCAAACTCACCACACCTGCTGACGTGACCAAAATATTTGACGGCTTTAAATCGCGATGCAACACCAGATTGTTGTGCGCGTATTGCACCGCAGATAACACTTGGCCAAACAATTCCAGACGCTCGCGGATGCCTAAATTTTTTGCGGTGCAATATTCGGTGAGCGGCAATCCTTCGACATATTCGAGCGCCAAATAGGGCTGGCCTGTGGCCGCGGCGCCCGCGTCATAAAGCCGGGCAATATTAGGATGCGTCAATGCGGCCAAAATATCACGCTCGCGATCAAACCTCTCCGCGAGCTGCCGCTGGAAAGGCCCCGCATGGGGAAGCTTCAGCGCCACCGTGCGCTTCAGGGTGCCATCCGAGCGCTCAGCCAGCCATACCGCGCCCATGCCGCCCAAACCTAATTCGCGAATCAAGCGATAAGGGCCAATCGCCACATGGGCGCGCAGCGCGCCCCCGCCGTCTCCTTTGCCCCCGTCGCCGACGCGAGCCGCACCGCCTGCTATGTAACCGGATATTTGCGAATTGCTGTTGTCGCCTCCTGCCCCGCCCAGAGCACCATCCACGTTGGTAAATGCGGGCAATGATTGCAGAAATTGCTCTGATTCAAGCGCGGCGTGCTCCTGAATCAACTCGGACAAAGCGGGCTGCAGATGCGCGTACTCAGCGCCCAAATTTTTTAGCCAAGCGGCTCGCTCCGCCTTCGGTATTTCCAGCGCGGTGTCGAGCAATTTGAACGCTTGCTGCCAATCATGGGCGGAAATTTTCAACCATTACTCCAGGCGGTTCCAGTAAACCTGCGTGATTACAAAAAAACTGAATTCATTTGGCTTAAAAACGAAACTAGCCAGTTTGTGTATCGACCCGCGGTTGGTGCGATTTGCATGACCACGGATTCGTTTCCATTCGATTGATGACCATCCCTGTCCAACGGAATATTTATGTTTAAGCCGACATCGCCTGAAAAATCATTTCAGCGCACGGAATAGAAACAAGCGCGCCTTTTCCCAATCACGTTCTACCGTGCGGACGCTCACCCCCAGCGATTCGGCAATTTCATCCTCGCTCATACCGGCGAAATAACGCATCTCCACTACCTTGACCAGTCGCGGATCAATCGTAGCCAGCTCTTCAAGCGCATCGTTTACCATGATCACCTCATCTTCGCGCACGCTGGCGGAATCGGAAATCTCGGTGTTCAGCGTCACGTGGAGCGCGTTGCCACCATGTCGATCTGCCAGCCGGCTGCGAATCAAATCCACCACAATCGAGCGCATCACGCGCGCAGCATAAGCTAGGAAATGCGGTCGATCCTCGACCCGCAGATCGCCCGTGCGTAAAAAACGAAGATAGGATTCATGCACCAGCGCCGTCGTATCGAGTACCGTCATCGGTGCCGAACGGCGCAGCTTAGCGCGCGCCAACAATCGGAGGTCGTCATAGAGCACCTCAAACAAGCGATTCATTGCTTGAGAGTCATCATTTTTTGCGGCAA